>WLIH01000083.1 GCA_009702305.1 Actinomycetota bacterium
GAGGCCCGCGGCCGCCAGCGGGGCGTTGCGACCGACCGCGGTCCCGGCGACCAGCTCAGCACGCCCCGTCTCCTCCTCGGTGCGCGTATGGCGGCGCAGCACCGCGACGTACAGGACGGTGCTGAGCAGCGCGTACAGGACAGTGAGCTTGGACATCGCCAGCTCGCCCCGGCTCGTCGGATCGAGGATCGGGCCGTAGAGCGCGAGCAGTCCGGGCTGCCCGTTCAACGAGCTGGCGACCCGGAGGCGCTCCTCGGGTGTGTCGAACAGCGCGCCGGTCGCGCTCGCCGACACGTAGGTCATCAGCGCGAACGCCGACGCCCCGGCCACCGCGAGGACCCGGTCACGCCGCAGGTCGAGACGGAGCAGCAGCAGCGTGCCCGCCATCGTGGTCACCGGTAGGCGTCCAGGAACAGGTCCTCGAGCGAGGCATCGGGCTTGCCGTGTCTGACCAGGCGCAGGCTCGCCAGGTCGCCCGTCTCCACCGTGCGGCCGTCGCGGATGATGGTGACCCTGTCCGCCAGCCGTTCGACCTCGCTCAGGATGTGGCTCGAGAGGAGGACGGCCGCACCCCGCGCGCGGTGCTCGGCGACGCAGTCGCGGAAGACCTCCTCCATCAGGGGATCGAGACCGCCGGTCGGCTCGTCGAGCACCAGCAGGTCCACGTCGGCCGCGAACGCCGCCACGAGCGCGACCTTCTGGCGGTTGCCGCGCGAGTAGGCGCGCGTGCGCGTGGACAGGTCGAGCCGGAAGCGGCTGACCAGGTCCGCCTTCCGGGTCGAGGCCGGATCGATGCCCCGCATCCGCAGCAACAGATCCAGCGTCTCCCCGCCGGAGAGCTTCGGCCACAGACTCACGTCACCAGGCACATAGGCGAGGCGTCGATGCAGCACCGGGGCGAGCTTCCACGGGTCCTCGCCGAACAACCGGGACGAACCGGCGTCGCCGCGCATGAGTCCGAGAAGGACCCGCAGCGCGGTCGACTTGCCGGCGCCGTTCGGACCGAGGAAGCCGTGGACCTCCCCAGCGGCGACGCTGAGGTCGAGACCGTCGAGCGCCCGAACCCGACCGAACGTCTTGACGACACCCCGGAGCTCGACGACGGGCTCTCGCGACTCGTCGTCGGTGCTGCTCGTGCTCATCGGACCCCTCCCGTGCGCTCCCTGCATCGCCAGGCTCGCGCAGCGTGCGTGAGCGCGACAGTGTCGAACGTCATCGATCCGGGGCTCATCACGTCCGGGGCGACGACTGGCGCTCAGACGTCGACGTGCGAGCCGAGCAGCACGGTGCGATCACGGGGCAGGGCGAAGTGCTCGGCCGCGTCGGCCGTGATGTGGGACGTCGCGATGAAGAGCCGGCGACGCCAGGCCGCCATCGCGGCGTCCTCGCCGAGCCGCAGCTCGATCTTGGACAGGAAGTAGGTCGCGGTCGCGAGATCCAGACGCCCCTCGGTCTGCTCGGGAGTCAGCGTGGCGAGCGCCCGAGGCACGTCGGGCTTCTCGGTGTAGCCGAAGCGCACCGTGACGTGGGTGATCCCGTCAGCGCCGTGGCCGAGGTGCTCGACCGTGACCCGCTCGTCGTCGCCGACCCGCGGCACCGTGTCGACCTCGACGGCGACCACCGCGACGTGTGCGTGCCGGATGTGGTTGTGCTCGACGTTCGCCCGCAGTGCCAACGGCGCGCTCTGGCCACCGCGGTTCAGGAAGATGGCCGTGCCGGCGACGACCTGAGCAGGATGGGCCGCCAGGTCGTCGACGAACCCGGCGAGCGAGCCCTCCATCGCCTCACGGCGCGCCGAGACCAGGGCACGACCGCGCTGCCAGGTGGTCATCACGGTGAAGGCGGTGATCGCGATCGCCAGCGGGAGCCACGCACCGTGGACGAGCTTGGTGAGATTGGCGGCGAGGAAGAGCAGATCGATCGTCAGCAGCACCGCAGCCAACGCTCCCAGCAGCCACCGTGGCAGCCGCCAGGTGCGGAAGGCGACGTAGAAGAACAAGATGGTGGTGATCGCGATGGTGCCGGTGACCGCCATGCCGAAGGCGAACGCCAAGGAGGCCGACGTGCGGAACGCGAACACCAGGGTCAGGACCGAGACCATGAGCAGCCAGTTGATCCAGGGCACGTAGATCTGGCCGTGGGCCGACCGCGAGGTGTGCACGATCCGCAGCCGCGGCAGGTAGCCCAGCTGAGCCGCTTGGGCCGCGACCGAGAAGGCTCCGGTGATCACTGCTTGGGAGGCGATCACCGTGGCCGCCGTGGCGAGCACGACCATCGGGACCAGCGCCCAGTCCGGGGTCAGCAGGAAGAACGGCGCGGACAGGTTGGCGCGGTCCTCGAGGATCAGTGCGCCCTGTCCCAGATAGCTCAGCGTGCACGCCGGGAAGACCAGGAAGATCCACCCGACCGAGATCGGGCGCCGACCGAAGTGGCCCATGTCGGCGTACAGCGCCTCGGCACCGGTGACCGAGAGGACGATCGCGGCGAGGGCGAAGAAGGCGTAGTGGAAGTTGCCCGCCAGGAACTCGGTCGCGTAGGTCGGCGACAGGGCCCTGAGGATGCCGGGCTCGCGCGCGATCCCCCACACGCCGCACGCGCCGATCGACACGAACCAGCCGATCATGATCGGACCGAACAGCCGTCCGACGGCTGCGGTGCCGAACTTCTGAGCCGCGAAGAGGACCACGATGATCACGGCCGTGATCGGGACGATCCACTGCTCGAAGGAGGGGCTCACGATCTTGAGGCCCTCAACGGCCGAGAGCACGGAGATCGCCGGAGTGATCATGCTGTCGCCCAGGAAGAGCGCCGCACCGAAGACACCCAGGCTCGCCAGCGCCAAGGTGCCGCGCCCGGCGCGGTCGGAGGCCCAGCGGCGCAGCAAGGTGATCAGGGCCATGATGCCGCCCTCGCCGTCGTTGTCGACGCGCATCGCGAGCAGCACGTAGGTCACGGTCACGATCAGCATCACCGACCAGAAGATCAGCGACACCACGCCGTAGACGTTGTCGGTGCTCGCCGGCACCGGGTGCGGGTCCTCGGGGTTGAACACCGTCTGGAGGGTGTAGATCGGGCTGGTGCCGATGTCGCCGAACACGACACCGAGGGCACCGACCACGATCGCGAGCCGCAGGACGTCGGCAGGGCGGGCGGTGGCAGCGGACACATCGACGAACCTAGGTCACGCTCGACCGGTCGTCGGCGGTCTTGACGCGTTCCTGACGGCCAGGAGCACGGCCTGATCGTCTCGCTCGCCCTCCTCGGCTCGGCGCACCATCCGAGCGACCTCCTGCAGTCCGGCGTCCGCGATCCGGGTCGCCACCTGCTCGGCGGTGAAGAGATGGCGCTCCAGGACGACCTCGTGCCCGTGGGCGCGGTACGCCGCCGACACGTCGCGCGTGCCGGCGCCGGCCTGGAAGCCCACGAGCAGGTATCCGCCCGGCCGCAGCACGCGCGCGACCTCGGCGAAGATCCGGGCCTGGCCGGGCGGCGAGGTGTGGATGATGGAGTACCACAGCATCACGGCGGCGAGCTCGCCATCGGCGTACGGCAGGGAGCTCAGTGCGCCCTCGGCGAACACCAGGTCGGGGTGGTCGCGGCGCGCCATCGCGAGCATGCCGGGCGACAGGTCGATCCCCTCGACCTCGCACCCCCGGTCGGCGAGGTAGCGCGCCATCCGTCCCGCGCCGCACCCGGCGTCGAGCACCCGACCGCCGCCGGAGTCGGTGACCGCGGCGACGAAGGCGTCGACCATGGCGAGGTCGAGCGGCGCCTCGGCCCGGGTGTCGGGCAGCCGGGCTGCGTAGTCGGCGGCCACGGTGTCGTAGGCCCGACGAACGTGGTCGTGGTCGGGCGTCGCCATCAGCGCAGCCACGCCTCGAGCTCGTCGCGGCTCGGGTAGGAAGTCTGGGCGCCGCGCACGGTGGCAGCGTAGGCGCCGACCGCGTTGGCGTGCTCGACCGCCTCGACGAGATCGCGACCACCCGCCAGCCCGCCCGCCAGGGCACCGGTGAAGGCGTCGCCGCACCCGGTCGTATCGACGACCTGGACCGTCCGGCCCTCGACGCGGTCGACGAGCAGGTCGCCCGATCCGGCCCGGACCTGCGCCACGATCGCGCCGCCTGACCCGATCGTCACCACGACCGCCCCCACTCCGGTGACGCGCACGGCGTCCGGGGAGAGCTCTCCGTCGCGCAGCAGACCGAGCGCCCCGGCCTCGTGCGCGTTGAGCACCAGCACGTCGACACACCCGAGCAGCTCGGCCGGGAGGTCGACGAGGGGCGAGGGATTCAGCACCACCCGGGCGCCGCGGGCGCGGGCATGGCGCGCTGCCTCGACCACGGCCTGGAGCGGGATCTCCAGCGACAGCACGACGACGTCGTGCGGGTCGAGCGCCGCGCGGGCGTGCTCCGGGCTCACCGTCGCGTTGGCGCCCGCGACGACGACGATGCGGTTCTCCCCGTCGGGATCGGTCTCGATGAGCGCGCGGCCGGTCGGCTCGGGCACCCGAAGCACCCCGCTCGGGTCGACACCGGCCGCGCTGGCGGCCCCCAGCAACGTGGTGCCGGCACCGTCGTCGCCGACGGCGCCGATCAGCCGCACTCTCGCGCCGAGGCGCGCCGCAGCGGCTGCCTGATTGGCGCCCTTCCCACCGGGCGACTCGACGAGCTCGGTGCCTGCGACCGTCTCCCCCGGCACGGGGAACCGCGCGACCTTGACCCCGAGGTCGAGGTTCAGCGATCCGATGACCACCACCTCACCCGGACCCGGACCCGGCGAGGTCATCGGCCGGCCGGGCCCGCGTAGACGGGCAGCGACGTGCCGCGTCGAGGCTCGACCGCGCGGCGTACGGCGTCCGCGACCGCGTCCTGCGCCGTGGCTGCGAAGGTGATGGCGACCGCGCGCCGCTCGTCCAGCCAGGTGTCCTCGATCAGGACCGGCCGGATCCGGTCGGCCCAGCCGCCGGTGCCCTCGACCACGATCACCGGCGTGCCGAAGTCGTAGGCGATCGTGAGCTCGTTGAGCGTGCCGACCCCGCCGTTGACCATGATCACGGCGTCGCAGCACCGGGCGGTGAGCAGGTTGCGGATCGTGCCCATCCCTGTCGGGAAGGCGATGTCGACGTGCTCGCTGGCGCGGGCGTAGTCGGCGTCGGGGAGGAATCCGACCGTCGTCCCGCCCGCCTCGTGGGCGCCCTGCGAGGCAGCAGCCATCACGCCGGTCGTGCCACCGCTGACCAGCACGGCGCCGACGGTCGCGACCTGGACACCGATCGCGTGCGCGACCTGCATGATCGCGGCGCCATCGCTGCCGGGAGCCTCTCCCGAGCTGCCGATGACGCCGATCGTGGTCTTCCTCATGCTGCCTCCACCCCCGACGCGATCTGGGCGCGTCGGGTCTCGTAGTCGGTCGGGTCGATCCCGGCCAGGTCCATCGGGCTGCGCACCGCGGTCGCGAACGACGCCGCTGCCGCGCCCGCGACGGCGGCGGCGACGAGGTCTCCCCCACCGGCCAGCACCGCGAGGCACGCGCCACCGAAGACGTCGCCGGCTCCGGTGGGGTCGAACTCCCGCGAGTCACGGTAGACCGGCACGTGCCAGCGCTGCGCCCCGTCCGACACGACCGCGCCCTGCTCCCCGCACTTGAGCACCACGGCCCGCGCTCCCCAGTCGTGGAAGGTCGCGACCAGGTCGTCAGGACCGAGGCCCGGCAGGAAGATCGCGGCGTCGGAGGTGCTGGGCAGGAACAGATCGACCCGGGGCAGCACGTCGAGGAGCACGGTGCACCCCTCGCGGCGCAGCTCGGACCGGTCGGGGCAGTCGAGCTGCAGGTGGGCGGCGGGGCTCGTCGTGTCGACCAGCACGTCGACCAGCTCGCGCAGCCGCTGCGCCGGCAACAGGCCGAGGTGCCACGCGCTCGGCGTGCCTCCACGATCGAGGTCGTCGGCGGCCGGCAGGGTCGCGAGCAGCAGGTCGGAGCGGTCGGTGTTGTCGAGGAACCGATCACGATCGGCCTGCGGCAGGTCGACCAGCCGGGCCGGATCGGCCGGGTGGGACCGGCCACCCCCGGGCTCGTAGGCGAAGCTGACCCGGGTGCTGGGGAGGTCGTCGCGGCGCCGGATGCCGCGCACGTCGACCCCGCAGGACGCCAGATCCCCGAGTGCCTGCTCGGGATAGTCCGCACCGACGACGGCGTGCACCGCCGGGGTGGCGCCTGCCAGGCAGGCTCCGAGCGTGGCCCAGAACGCGTTGCCGCCCAGCCGGTCCACGTCGTAGGCACCGTCGGCGTAGCGCACCGCATCGATGCTGAAGCCGCCGAGCACATGGCTGTCGAACACCGCCTATCCCCCGGCCGTCGCGCCCTCGAACGCCACGCTGACGAACTCGTCGGCGATCGAGACCTGCGGGCGCATCGCGATCCGCACCGTCGGCCGGGCGCTCGGGCCGGAGACCGGACGGCGGTCGACGCAGGTCATGCCACGCGTGACGGAGCCGGTCAGCTCGACCTCGACCGGCGCATCGTCGTACGCCGCGGCGCCGGGATCGAGCGCGATCACGGCAGCCGTGGGGTCGTGTAGCGGGAATCCCGGTCGGCCGAGGTCGCTCAGGTTGAAGTCGAGGTACTGCCCGAGCATGCCGCGCACGAGGTCGACGCCCGGGGTGCTCGGCGCCGCCATGATGCGCGCCAGCTCGGCGGCCTCGACCCGGCACACGGTGGTGAGGTCGAGCGGCACCAGCACGACGTCGTCGAGCTGCGCGAAGACGCGCTCGGCTGCCTCGGGGTCGTGGCGGATGTTGGCCTCGGAGTGCGCCGAGATGTTGCCCGGCACGGCGATGGCGCCGCCCATGACCACGACCGAGCGCAGCAGCGATCCGAGGGCCGGCTCGAGCTCGAGCGCCAGCCCGAGGTTGGTGAGCGGGCCGGTCGCCAGCAGCGTCAGCTCACCTGGTCGACTGCGGGCCAGCCGGACCAGCTGCTCGGCGGCCGACTCGGTGCCGACGACCCCGGGCGGCTCCTCGACCGAGGCCATCCCGCCGATGCCGTCCTCGCCGTGGACCGCGGAGGCGTAGTCGACCGGTTGGGCGAGCGGCGCAGCTGCGCCGGTGGCCACCGGGACGTCGGCCAGGCCGAGCGCAGCCAACAGCTGGCGGCCGTTGCGGGCGCCCTGGGCGGACGACGTGTTCCCGTGCACCGTGCCCACGGCGACGATGTCCGTCCGGCCCGAGCGCGCCAGGTAGAGGGCAGCCATCGAGTCGTCGATGCCGAAGTCCATGTCGAGGACGAGTTGGGGGCGGTGGGTGCGGGGCATGGTGCTCCTGGAGTGCGGAGGGACGGTCGGTGCGGCGGACTCAGCCGGAGCGGTACGGCGCTCCGGCGGCGGCCGGGCCCCGGACGTGGCCGGCGACACCCGAGACGGCGATCACCGTGACCAGGTAGGGGAACATCAGCAGGAACTCCGAGGGCACCGGCGAGCCGATGACGCCGAGCACGTACTGCAGGTTCATCGCGAACCCGAACAGCAGGGCCGCGACGGTCGCCCGGATGGGATCCCACCGGCCGAAGATCACGGCGGCCAGCGCGATGTAGCCGACCCCGGCCGTCATGTTGCGCTGGAAGGCGCCGACCGAGCCGAGCGTGAAGTAGGCGCCGCCGAGACCGGCGATCGCCCCCGCCAGCGCGACATTGCGGAAGCGGGTCAGGTTGACCGCGATGCCCACCGTGTCGGCCGCCTGCGGGTGCTCGCCGACCGCCCGCACCCGCAGCCCCCATCGGGTCCGGAACAGTCCGAACCAGACTGCCGCGACGGCGGCGTAGGCGAGGTAGACGATGGCGGTCTGCTGGAAGAACGCCGGCCCGACCACGGGGATCCGCGAGAGCACCGGCACCGCGAGGGCAGGCAGCCGCTCGGGGGCGTTGAGGTCGGCCACGTGCTGGGACAGCACGCTGGAGTAGAGGAACGCCGTGATGCCGCCGACCAGCACGTTGAGCACGACCCCGACGATCACCTGGTCGACCCAGTAGCGCGTGGACATCACGCCGAGGACCGAGGCCACCAGCGCTCCGGCCAGGGCGGCGCTGACCAGGCCGACGACGGGGTGACCGACGACGGTGGTGACGACCGCCGAGACGAAGGCGCCCGCGAGCAGCTGTCCCTCGATCGCGACGTTGACCACCCCGACTCGCTCGGAGATCACGCCGCCGAGCGCGCCGAAGATCATCGGCACCGACAGGGCGAGCGCCCCGATCAGCAGGCTCGGCACTGGCAGGGTCGCGTCGTCGGCAGCCCAGACCAGGAAGCCGAGCAGCGCGACGACCAGGAAGCCGCACGGCAGCCAGAGCGGCACCCGACGTCCACCCAGGTCGCGCCACCCGGCGCCGACGACGAGGGCCAGCAGGACGGCGTCGAGTAGGACCAGGGTCAACGAGGTGGAGACGCGCAGGTCGGGC
>WLIH01000084.1 GCA_009702305.1 Actinomycetota bacterium
CAGCTCGTCGTGACCGCGGCAGCGCAGACCGTGCTCACCGGCACGTCCACCGCCGACCCCAGCGTCGTCAGCTGGGGGTCGCCGACCGTCTCGCCGCCGCCCGGGAGCGGCAACACCTTTACCGGCGATGTCTTCACCGTCGCACAAGCCGGGCTCTACCAGATCACGGTCCAGCTCGTTACCGCCCAGACCAGCTACCTGGTGCCCAACATCCAAGTCGGCGGCGCGTACAACGACGGCGACGACTTCTACGGTATCGGGACAATTAACAACCAGACCGCCCAGGTGCCGCACAAGGGCCGTGGGCAGATCTCCGCGACCACCTATCTCAATGCGGGTGACACGTTCCGGATCCGGGTCGAGAATGCTTCGACTGTCGTTTCCCTGCCGGTGTCGACCGATGGCAGTTCGAGGCTGACCGTCGTCAAGTTGAGTTGACCTCACCTGAGTTGACAACAGACGACGGCTGGCAGCCGGCGCACCAGCGAGCGACTGCTCTGCGCGCGGCGGGCTCGCTCGTGGAGGCGCTGGCGGCCCTCGATCCGCTGCTCCACGCCCCCGCGCCTGCCGTCGAGATCCAGGCCCTCGCGGCGGCGCTGCACGAGCAGCTGGGTCAAGACGCCGAGGCCCTCCGGCTGTACCGACTGGTGGCGGCGCGCGGCCCGTGGCACGCCGACGTGAGCAATGCCATCGGCCGGGTCTCGGCGAGGCTCGGACAGGTCGAGGAGGCGCTCGCGATCTTCGACGGCGTGCTGGCGCGTGAGCCGCTCGACCCGGAGGCCCACTTCAACCGGGGCAATGCGCTGCGGATGCTGTACCGCCGTGAGGAGGCCATCGAGGCCTACCGCGCCGTCCTGCCCCTGCACGCCGGCTACGCCCGGCTGGCGCTGCTCGACATCGGTCGTCAGCAGCAGGCCCTGCACGACCTCGGCGGTGCCCGGATCAGTGGGCTGCAGCACCAGATCGCGACCGGCGGCTCGCCGGAGTCGATCGCCTTCCGCCTCGCGACGGAGTACTACGCCTGGCCGCTCGACCTCGCGCTGATCGCTCGCCTCGCCACCGAGCTGGGTGCGGCGTACGCCGCTCGGACGCCTCGACCCGTCCTCCCGCCGCCACCGCCGCGGACTCCGGGCCAGCGGTTGCGGATCGGGTTGGTCTCGCCCGATTTCTGGTCGCACCCGGTCGGCTACTTCGTCGAGGGCCTGATCGCCAGCGCCGCGGCCCGCGCGGCGGACTGGGTCGTCTACTCCCACCGCGATCCTCAACCCGACGACCTGACCGAGCGGCTGCGTGGCCACGCCACCGGGTGGCACGACGTCAGGTCCTGGTCCGACGAGCAGCTCGCGGGCCAGGTCCGCGCCGACGGCGTCGACGTGCTCGTCGACCTGTCCGGCCACGGCACCGACAGCCGGATCACCGCTCTGACCTCGCGTCCCGCGCCCTTCCAGCTGAGCTGGCTCGGCTATCACGGCACTACCGGACTGCCCTACGTCGACGCCGTGATCGCCGACCCGGTCTGCGTGCCCGAGGAGGAGGCGCAGTTCGTCACCGAGCACGTCCTGCGGCTGCCGCACACGCGCTTCGCCTACACCCCGCAGCCCGGTGTACCGCCGGTGGCGCCCTCCCCGGCGCGCAGCCGCGGCGCCGTGACCTTCGGCTGCTTCCAATACGGCGTGAAGATAGGTCCTCAGGTCGTCGCCGCCTGGTCCGAGGTCGCCGCTGCTCTCCCGCAGGCCAGGTGGGTGATCGCCGTGGTCACCCAGGATCCCAGCGACTCTGACCGTGACCGGATGCGTCGGCGGTTCGCCGAGGCCGGCTTCGCGCCCGAGCATCTCGAGCTCCGCGGCGTCCGGCCGATGCCGGACTACCTCGCGGGATACGCCGACGTCGACCTGGTGCTCGACACCTTCCCCTTCACCGGCGGCACGACGACGGCCGAGGCGTTGTGGATGGGAGTGCCGACGCTGACGCTCTCCTCGCCCGGCATGGTCGGACGCCAGGGCGAGCAGATCCTCACGGCCGCCGGCCTGCCTCAGTGGGTGACCCACAGCGTCGAGGAGTACGTCGCCCGCGCGGTCGACGCCGGTCGCAGCGCACCGACGGTGGCCTGGACGGCCGAGCGGGCGACCATGCGGGAGCGGGTGCGTGAGACACCGCTCTTCGACACCGAGCGCTTCGGTCGCGACTGGATGGCAGCGGTGCGTGCCGCGTGGCGTGAGCGCGTCGGCGAGGAGGCCGACACCGACACCGGCGCCCGTGACAGCGTGATCGACTGCATCGAGCGCGGTGACTACACCACCTACTTCTTCGTGCCTGACCACGCCAAGGAGTCCGGTGGGGTCAAGATGATCTACGACCACGTGCGGTGCCTCAACCGGCACGACCACCGCGCCGTGGTGGTGCACCAGGAGGAAGGCTTCACGCCCGACTGGCTGACGCCGTACTTCGAGGCGGACGCGGACGGCAGCCTGGTCGACGTCCCCGTGCGCTACCTCTCCACCGGAGACGTGCCGCTGCTGCCCGAGGACACCTTCGTCATCCCCGAGGGCTTCCCGGACCTGATGGCCGACCAGGACATCATCGACACGGGCTGCAAGCGCATCGTGTTCTGCCTCAACTGGTACTACGTGCTGAACGTGCTCCCGTTCGGCACCTACTGGGACTCCTACGGCATTACCGACTGCCTGTCGATCACCGGCACCCAGACCGAGTACCTTCGCCAGATCATGCCCGGCCTCCGCTGCAAGCAGGTGGTCGGGCACGTGCCGAGCGACGTGTTCTCTCCGCCCGAGGCACCGAGTGAGAAGCTGCTCCAGGTCGCGTTCATCCCCTCCCGCGACGGCGGCACCAAGGCCCACAACGTGATCAAGACCTTCCACGCGCTGCATCCCCACCTGCGCGCGGTGTCGTTCGTCGAGGCGCGCGGCCTGCCCCGCGACGACTACGCAGCGTTGCTGCGCGAGTCCGCCTTCTACCTGCATGTCGACGAGGCGTCCTCGTGGGGCACCGCGCCGATCGAGGCATTCCTCAGCCACTGCCTGGTCGCCGGCTGGGACGGCGTCGGCGGGCGGGAGTTCCTCAGCGACCACAATGCCTGGCTGGCCGACAACGGCGACATCATGGGCTTGGCCCGCGCGCTGGGTCGTCTCGTGGAGGCCTACCTGCACGGCTCGATCGCCCCCTCGGTGTGGGAGCAGATGCAGGCAGCCACGCGCCGCTACACGCTCGAGGCTGAGCGCGACAGCGTCCTGCAGGCGCACCTCGAGCTCCGGCAGGAGCGCCTGGCCGAGCTCCGCGTCGTTGCCGGATCAGCGTCGGCAGGGAGTCCCTAGGATGCGCTCATGCGCCGCATCCTGGTGACGGGTGGGGCCGGCTTCGTCGGCTCCGGCTTCGTGCACCACCTCGTCGCCCACACCGACGCGAGCGTCACGGTGCTGGACAAGCTGACGTACGCCGCGAGCCGCGACGCCCTGCGCGCGCTGCCGCCGAGCCGGGTGCAGTTGGTCGTCGGTGACGTCGCCGACGCCGACGTCGTCGGCCCCCTGGTCGCTGCTCACGACGCGGTCGTGCACTACGCCGCCGAGTCGCATAACGACAACTCTCTCGACGATCCCGCCGTCTTCGTGCAGACCAACGTCGTCGGCACCTTCACCCTGCTGGAGGCCGTGCGCCGCCACGGCACCCGGCTGCACCACGTCTCGACCGACGAGGTCTACGGCGACCTCGACCTCGAGGATCCCCAGCGCTTCACCGAGTCGAGCGCCTACGACCCCAGCAGCCCCTACTCCGCGACCAAGGCCGGCTCCGACCTGTTGGTGCGCGCTTGGGTGCGCAGCTTCGGCGTCCGGGCGACGGTCTCGACCTGCTCCAACAACTACGGCCCGTGGCAGCACGTCGAGAAGTTCATCCCGCGCCAGATCACCAACGTCATCGACGGGCAGCCACCCAAGGTCTACGGCGCAGGACGCAACGTGCGGGACTGGATCCACGTCGACGACCACGCCTCAGCGGTGTGGACGATCCTCACGCGGGGCCGGATCGGCGAGACCTACGTGGTCGGCGCCGACGGCGAGCGGAGCAATCTCGAGGTCGCCCGTCAGATCCTGGAGCACTTCGGTCGCTCGCCCGGCGACCTCGACCTCGTCGCCGACCGCGCCGGTCACGACCTGCGCTACGCCCTCGACTCCGCCAAGCTGCGCACCGAGCTCGGCTGGGCGCCCCAGCACCGTGACTTCGAGGCCGGTCTCGCGAGCACCATCGAGTGGTACGTCGCCCACGAGGACTGGTGGCGCCCACACAAGCAGGCCGTCGAGGCGTCGTACGCCGCCAAGGGGCAGTGACGCGGTGAGTGATCCGTCGCTCGGCCCCGTCGTGGACCGGACCGCCATCCCCGGGCTGCTCGTCGTCCGGCTCCCGCTGCACCGCGACGAGCGAGGGTGGTTCAAGGAGAGCTGGCAGCGCGAGAAGATGGTCGCCCTCGGCCTACCTGACTTCGCGCCCGTGCAGAGCAACCTGTCCTTCAACACCCGCCGGGGGGCGACGCGCGGCATCCACGCCGAGCCGTGGGACAAGCTCGTCACGCTCGGCGCCGGGCGGGTCTTCGCGGCCTGGGTCGACCTTCGGGCCGGCGAGACCTTCGGCAGGGCCGTGCACCTCGAGCTCGACCCGTCGGTCGCGGTCTACGTGCCTCGAGGAGTCGCCAACAGCTACCAGTCCCTCGACGACGGCACCGTCTACACCTACCTGGTCGACGGCCACTGGCGCCCGGGCGTGCGCTACCCGGCGCTGCACCTGGGCGACGAGTCGGCCGCCATCCCCTGGCCGATCCCCTTGGCCGAGGCGCAGATCAGTGCCGCCGACCGGCAGCACCCCCGCCTGGTCGACCTCGACCCCGTGCCGACCCGCGTCACGGTGATCCTCGGGGCCGACGGGCAGCTCGGGCGCGCCCTGGGCGCCGAGTTCCCCGACGCGGTGCCCGTCGACGTCGACGTCACCGACGAGCCGGCGCTCGCGCGGCTGCCCTGGTCGACGTACGACGTCGTGCTCAACGCGGCGGCCTACACCGCCGTCGACCCAGCGGAGACGCCGGAGGGGAGACGAGCCGCGTGGGCGGTCAATGCGGCCGCCCCGGCCGCGCTGGCGAGGCTCGCCGCCGAGCACCGCCTGACGCTGGTGCACTACTCCTCCGACTACGTCTTCGACGGCACGGCGCAGAGCCACCACGAGCAGGAGCCGCTGAGCCCGCTCGGGGTCTACGCGCAGTCGAAGGCGGCCGGTGACCTGGCGGTCGCGACGACACCGCGCCACTACCTGCTGCGCACGTCGTGGCTGGTGGGGCAGGGCCGCAACTTCGTGCGCACCATGCTCGACGCGGCTGAGCGCGGGATCAGCCCGGCTGTCGTCGACGACCAGGTCGGGCGGCTGACCTTCGCCGACGAGCTGGCTCGCGCCACCCGGCACCTGCTCGACGCCAATGCTGCACCGGGCACCTACAACGTCACCAACGGCGGGGATCCGATGACCTGGTGGGAGATCGCGACCCACATCTTCCGGCTGGTCGGGCGCGACCCCGCGGACGTGCGCCGCACCAGCGCCGCGGCGTACGCCGAAGGCACGGCTCGCGCTCCCCGTCCGGCCTGCAGCGTGCTCGACCTCGCGAAGCTCGAGGCCACGGGCTTCAGCCCCGAGCTGGCGCTGACCGCGCTGGCTCGCTACGTCGCGCCGGCCGTGGGCTAGCACGCGGGACGGATCGCTACTTCACCTCGGAGCGGCGCAGGGACAGCAGCCCGATCACGAGCGGCGCGACGATCCAGATCGCGGTGGTCGTCCCGAGCATGGCCCACTCCCGGGCCGTGTCGGTGCCGCCGTCGAACAGCGTCACCTGGGTGTAGTTCCAGTCGATCCACGGCTGCAGGTCGGCGAACCAGTCGCGCGCCTGGGCGAGCAGGGCGAGGATCCCCGGCAGGACCAGGGAGACGACGAAGTAGCCGACGATCGCGGCCGCGGAGTTGCGCAGCACGGCGCCGAGCGTGAAGCCGATGGCCATGCCGACCAGGTTGCCCAGGAGGATCTGCGCCGCGGTCGCCAGGGAGATGTCCCACACCGTGTCGAGACCCAGGATCGAGGACCCGAGCAGGTTGCCGACGGCGCCGACGGCGAACGCGACGGCCATCGAGGCGACTCCGACCACGAGGGTCGCGAGCGCCTTGGCCCCGATCACGCGACCCCGGCTCGGCACCAGGGTGAACGTCGTGAGTCCGCTGCGCTGGCTCCACTCGCTGGTGACGCCCAGGATCGCGATCATCGGCAGGATCACCGACATCGGGAAGCCGAACGCCGCGGCGAAGCTGCCGTAGGTGATCTCGGTGTCCGGAGCGAAGATGAGCACCGCCCCGGTCGCGACGACCGACAGCACGCCGATGCTGATGAGCATCCAGAGCCCGGCACGGGTGTTGAACATCTTGCGCAGCTCGATCTTGACGAGCCGGGTGGTCGGGATGGGACGGATGGTCCGCCGGGCCGGTGCGGCCTCGATGGTGTCGGGAGAGATGGTCGTGGCGGTCATGCCGCAACTCCTTCGCGTTGGGTGTCGGCGGTGAGCGACAGGAACATGTCCTCGAGCCCGGCGCCCTCGGCCGACCGGAGCTCGGTGAGGGCGATGCCGGCGGCCAGCGCCACGGCCCCGACCCGAGCCGGGTCGGCGTCGGTGCGGACCGATCCGTCGCCGGCGAGCGTGCTGGCGATGCCGGCCTGCTCGAGCGCGTGGGCGAGGTCGCGCGGTGACGTCGACCGGGCGAGCGTGCCCGCGGCCGCCAGCAGCTCCTCCTTGCTGCCCGATGCGACGATCTTCCCGTTCCCGATGACGACCAGGTCGTCGGCGATGACCTCGATCTCGTGCAGCAGGTGCGAGGACAGCAGCACCGTGCCGCCCTGGCCGGCGAAGCCCGTCAGCAGGTCGCGCATCCACCGGATCCCCGCCGGGTCGAGCCCGTTGGCGGGCTCGTCGAGGATCAGCACACTCGGGTCGCCGAGCAGCGCGGTGGCGATGCCGAGACGCTGACGCATGCCGAGGGAGTAGTTGCGCACGCGACGCTTGGCCTCGGTGGGCGTCAGGCTCACCAGCTCGAGCATCTCGTCGACCCGGGTGCGGGGCAGGCCCATGGTGTCGGAGGCCACGGTGAGGATCTCGCGACCGGTGCGGCCGGCGTGCTGGGCCGAGGCGTCGAGGAGCACCCCGACCTCGAGGCCGGGGTTGGGGAGGTCGGCGAAACGGACCCCGTCGATGGTGGCCGAGCCGGACGTCGGGGCGGTCAGACCCACCATGACGCGCATCGTGGTGGACTTGCCGGCGCCGTTCGGACCGAGGAAACCGGTCACGCGCCCGGGCCGGGCGGTGAAGGAGACGTTGTCGACGGCGGTGAAGCCGGCGTACCTCCGGGTGAGTGAGTCGACGATGATCATGGGCCAACCCTCGCGGCACGACAGGTGTCGACGGATCGGGCGGGACCCCCGGTCCGACCCCGGTCCGACCCCGGCCGGACCCCGATCCAGCCAGAGGTGCGCGAGGCGTAGGCCCCGACCCGAGCGTCTACGCGGGGGCGACAGCGACCGCAAGGGTCGTGTCGGCCTGCCCGTAGTAGGCCAGCCACTCGCCGCGGTGCTGCACGAGGCCTTGGACGAAGGTGACGTTGCCGACCAGTCCGACCTGGTCCTCGAGCGTCGACGGTGCCAGCCACGGCTCGTCGGTCGCGGCCACCACGGTGGCGGGATCGTCGACGGACACGGCGAACTGGCCGCAGGAGTACTGCACCGTGCCCGCCTCCGCGTCGAGGATGCGCGCCGCGTTGCTGAGGAAGACCAGCAGTCCGTCCTCGGTCTCGACCGGCGGGGCGCCGATCTCCACGAGGTCGGCGTCGAAGCGTCCCGGGCTCGGGCGGTGCATCGGGTGCATCTCGTCGGTGACGGGCGTCCACGTGCGCAGGTCGTCGCTGGTCGCGGCGAAGATCGCGCTCTCTCCGAACCACATCCACCACGTCCCCCCGAGCCGTCGGGAGTGGATCACGCCGGCCTTGTTCCACGGTCGGCGCTCCCGCTTGAGCCGGAGCAGGTGCGAGGAGGCCCAGGTGTCGAAGTCGGGCAGCAGCGGACCGTGCTTGGTCCACGTGCGCAGGTCGGGGGAGGTCGCGAGGCACAGCAGCGCGCTCGTCCCGTCGTAGCCGGTGTAGGTGAGGTGCCAGGTGCCGTCGATGTGCGCCAGCCGCGGGTCCTCGCACCCACGCGACTCATAGTCGTGCTCGGGCTCCAGCACCGGGTGCGGCTCGCGCTCGAAGATGCGGCCGTCGTCGCTGGTCGCGATGCCGATCCGGCTCACGAGATCCTCGCCGTGCGCGCGGTAGAGCAGCACCACCCGGTCGTCGACGACGGCGGCC
>WLIH01000085.1 GCA_009702305.1 Actinomycetota bacterium
ACGCCCCGCTGGCGGCCGCGGGCCTCGAGTGCTGCCTCCTGGCCGCTGCTGTCGGGGCGTGCGTCGCGGCGGCTGCGATCGCCGGAGGACTGCCGGTGGCGGGGTCCTGCTGGTTCGGCGCGTCCTGGACCGGCACCGGCCTGGTGGCCACCGGTCTCGCCGCGGTCGCCTGCCAGGTCTCGCCGAGCGCACGCACCTGCGGCTCTGTCGCAGCCGGCCTCCTCGCGGGCGTCTTCGTGCTGCGTGCTGTCGGCGACGCGGTCGGCGTCCTGCACTGGTGGTCGTGGATGTCGCCGCTGGGGTGGAACACGAAGTTGCGTGCCTGGTCCGGACCTCGCCCGTGGGTGGGGGGCCTCTATCTCGTCCTGACGACCGGACTCCTCGCGCTCGCGCAGCTGATGCGGAGCCGGCGCGACCTCGGGTCCGGCCTGCTCGCCGAGCGCAGCGGCCCGACCTCGGGCCGACTGAGCGGACCCTGGAGTCTCGTCCTCCGTCTCCATCGCACCTCACTGGTGGTCTGGACGGTCGGCGTCGGCGGCTTCGCGGGATCGTTCGGGGTGATGGCGCCTGGCTTCGACGATCTCCTGGGCGAGGGCGCCGGCGCCGAGCTGGTCGACCGGCTCGGCGGCGCCTTCATCGCGGCGGTGCTGCCGGTGCTGGCGATGGTGATCACGGCTTTCCCCCTCGTGGTGATGGGCTCGGCCCAGCGGGACGAGGAGGCAGGCCGTCTCGGATGGGTGCTGTCGGCGGCGACGTCGCGTTCGAGGTGGCTCGCGGCGACGACGACCATGGCTGCAGTCGGCTCCGCCTGGCTCCTGCTGGCGGCCGGTCTCGCCCTGGCCGGGGGGTACGCCGCAGCCGGTGGCGACGAGGCGGTGCAGGCCGTGCCGGCGGCCATCGGGTGGCTCCCGGCGGTGCTGGTCGTCGCGTCGGCGGCGTTCGCCGGACTGACCTACGGACTCGGCTGGCTCGGGTGGTCGACGTTGGCCGGTGCATCGGTGCTGGCGCTCGTGGGTGAGCTCGCAGCTCTGCCGCAGTGGTGTGTGCGACTCTCGCCGTTCGCCACGACCTCGCCCTTCCCTGCCGGGGACTGGCGGTGGTCTCCGTTGCTGGCCTGGGCCGGGGTGGCCGCCGTCATCACCACGCTCGCGTGGCGGCGCTTCCTGCGACGCGATCTCCCCTGACGCCCCGGGCGACCTAGGGTGCCGGTATGGCTGTGACGGACTCCTTCACGATCGCGGCACTCGGCCCCGAGACCTGGGACGCGTTCGACGCGCTCGCGCAGCGCCACCACGGCGTGTGGAACGGCTGCTGGTGCACGTGGTTCATCACGCTCGAGGCGGAGAAGGACAAGGACCGCACCGCAGAGAGCAATCGGGCCCTGAAGAAGCGGTGCGTCGAGGCCGGGACCAACCATTCCGCCCTGGTCTTCGACGGCGAGCGGGCCGTGGCGTGGTGCGAGTACGGCACGCCGGCCGAGCTCCCGAACATGAAGCACCGCAAGGACTACGAGGCCGGCCTGACGCGGCTGCCCGACTACCGGGTGGTCTGCTTCTTCGTCGACCGCGACTACCGCCGCCAGGGGCTCGCGGCGCTGGCCCTTCGTGGCGCCCTCGACCTGATCGCGCAGGCCGGGGGAGGCGTGGTCGAGGCCTACCCGCACGACCTCGAGCCGGGCAAGAAGGTCTCAGGTTCCTTCCTCTACAGCGTCACCCGGTCGATGTTCGAGGAGGCCGGCTTCACCTACGACCGGCCCAAGGGGCAGGGCAACTGCGTCATGACGCTCACCGTCGCGCCCGCCTGACGGAGGGCACGGACCGCCCGGGGTGCGGACCTCTACGGTAGGTCCGCAGCACGTCCTCCATCCCCGTCGAAAGCGAGTCACCCGTGGGCACCAACCAGCGATCCCAGGTCGAGATGACCCCCGAGGAGATCGACGGCTTCCTGTCCTCCCAGCGCACGGCCAACCTGGTGACCCTCGGCGCCACCGGCCACCCGCACGCCGTCGCGATGTGGTTCGCCTACATCGACGGTGTGATCTGGTTCGAGACCAAGGCCAAGGCCCAGAAGGCGGTCAACCTGCGTCGCGACCCGCGGTGCACGGTGCTGATCGAGGACGGGCTGACCTACGACACCCTGCGTGGCGTCTCCCTCGAGGGCCGCGCGGAGATCGTCGACGACCCCGACGCCCTGTGGCAGGTCGGGGTGAGTGTCTGGGAGCGCTACAACGGCGAGTACACCGAGGAGCTCAAGCCGCTCGTGGAGCTGATGCTGCACAAGCGGGTGGCGGTCCGATTCGACGTCGAGCGCACCCGGTCGTGGGACCACCGCAAGCTCGGTCTCGACCCGATCCCGCTCGGGGGCAGCACCGCGCCCCAATGAGTCGGCCAGCGAGCGCGTCAGGTCGCGCGCGCCATGATGGGGGCGACCGATCGTCGTACGACTGGAGGAGTGACCTGTGCAGGCTGTGTGGAACGGCGCCGTGATCGCCGAGAGCGACGACACCGTCGTCGTCGAGGGCAACCACTACTTCCCGATCGGCTCGGTGCGCGAGGAGCTGCTGCGGCCGTCGTCGACGCACACGACCTGCCCGTGGAAGGGTCAGGCGTCCTACTACTCGCTCGAGGTCGAGGGCCAGGTCAACGCCGATGCCGCGTGGTACTACGCCGAGCCGTTCGAGGCGGCGTCGCAGATCGCCGGCCGGGTGGCGTTCTGGAAGGGCGTCCAGGTCTCGGCCTGAGCCGCCTCAGCGACCCGAGGTGTGGCGCACGACGACCTGACCCGCGGCGACGTCCCACCGCTGGTCGAGATCGACCGCATCGAGCAGTCGTCGGTCGTGCGAGACCAGCAGCAGAGCGCCCGAGTAGCTCGCCAGCGCCTCCTCGAGCTGCTCGATCGCCGGCAGATCGAGATGGTTGGTCGGCTCGTCGAGCACGAGGAGATTGACCCCGCGCGCCTGCAGCAGCGCCATCGCAGCCCGCGTCCGCTCCCCGGGGGAGAGACGACCGACGAGGCTGGTCACCTGATCGGCCTTGAGCCCGAACTTCGCGAGCAGCGTGCGCACCTCGGCCTGGGTGAGCTCCGGCACCACGACCTCGAACGCCGACCCGAGGGGCTGGTCCTCGGCCAGGCCGGTGCGCGCCTGGTCGATCTCCCCGACGGCGACCGAGGCGCCGAGCGAGGCTGAGCCGCTGTCGGGCGCGTCCCGCCCGAGCAGCAGCCGCAGCAGCGTGGTCTTGCCGGCGCCGTTGGGTCCGGTGATGCCGATCCGGTCGCCGGCGGCGACCTGCAGCGACACCGGGCCGAGCCGGAAGTCACCGAGGGAGCGGGTGGCTTCGTTGAGGGTCGCGACCACGCTGCTCGACCGCGGCGCGGCGGCGATGCTGAACTGCAGCGACCACTCCTTGCGCGGCTCCTCCACCTCCTCGAGGCGCGCGATCCGTGACTCCATCTGACGCACCTTCTGGGCCTGCTTCTCCGACGACTCCGCCTGCGCGCGTCGTCGGATCTTGTCGTTGTCGGGGCTCTTGCGCATCGCGTTGCGCACGCCTTGCGAGCTCCACTCCCGCTGCACCCGGGCACGGGAGACCAGGTCCGCCTTGCGGTCCGCGAACTCGTCGTAGGCCTCCCGCGCGTGGCGGCGCGCCACGGCACGCTCCTCGAGGAAGGCGTCGTAGCCGCCGTCGTAGACCGCGACCTGCTGTTGGGCGAGGTCCAGCTCGACGATCCGCGTCACGCACCTCGACAGGAACTCACGGTCGTGAGAGACGAGCACCACCCCGCCGCGCTGCGACTGCACGAAGCTCTCGAGCCGCTCCAGGCCCGAGAGGTCGAGGTCGTTGGTCGGCTCGTCGAGCAGCACGACGTCGAAGCGGCTCAGCAGCAGGGCGGCGAGCGCGGCGCGTGCCGCCTGGCCCCCCGAGAGCGCCGTCATCAGGGCGTCCGGCCCCACGTCGAGTCCGAGGTCGGCGAGCACCGGCCCGATCCGGTCGTCGAGGTCGGCGGCGCCGCTGGCCATCCAGTGGTCGAACGCCGCGGAGTACGCATCGTCGGCGCCCGGATCGCCGGAGCCGAGCGCCGCGGCGGTCGACTCCATCGCGATCGTCGCCTCGGCGGCGCCGGTGCGACGGGCGAGGTAGGCCGCGACGGTCTCGCCGGGCACGCGCTCGTGCTCCTGGGGCAGCCACCCGACGAACGCGTCCGCCGGAGCACGGGAGACCGTGCCGGCGATCGGCGTGGCCGACCCGGCGAGCAGACGGAGCAACGTCGACTTGCCGGCGCCGTTGGCCCCGACGACCCCGACCACGTCGCCGGGCGCGACGGTGAGGTCGAGCTCCTCGAAGAGGGTGCGATGACCGTGGCCGCCGGCCAGACCCTGGGCGACCACGGTTGCGCTCACCGGCCAGATCCTACGGCTGCCGGGCGCACCGGGTGATGGTGGCCGTTTCCACCCCGGCCGGGGAGCTCACGGCGTACGATTTCGGGGCCTGGGCGTCCGTCGACGTCCGGCAGGGAGGAAGGGAGATCGGCGTGCGTCTGCAGCGACTCCTGCGTCGACCCCGGAGCCGTCGCCAGCTGGACCTCCGGCTGGGCTACGGCGCCATGGGCCTCGGCGGCGGTGCCTTCGTCGCCGTCCTGGCTGCCTCCCTGCTCGTCCAGGAGATCGTGCCGCAGATCATCGGCTCGCTCCCGGAGGCCGCGGCCCAGCAGATCGTCAGCACGCCGCCGATCGAGCCGGTCCGGCAGCGCCCGTCGCGCCCCGCTCCCGTCGAGCCCGTCGTCGTGACCTCACCGGCTCCGACGACCGCGACCGGCCCGGAGCAGGACGAGGCGATCGAGCCCGTCGAGCCGACCCAGCCGCCCGACCCGGAGCCGACCGACCCGCCGACGCCGCAGCCGCCTGTCCAGGCGCGCGACGGCGTCACCTCCAGCCTGCTCGACCCCGTCGTCACCGGCCTGACCGACGTCGTCGACGGCGCGACGGGCGAGGCGCTGGTGCCGGTCACCGACGCCGTGGACGGCCTGGTCGACGGCACCACCGACCTGGTCGACGGCCTGATCGTCGGCCTGCTCGGGTCCCCGCCCGAGCCGCCGGCTCAGCGCACCGGCCGCTGACGCAGCTCGACGCTGACCGCGAACTCCTCGCGCTGATCGCGGGGCGTGCCGTGACACGAGTAGAGCCGCCCGCCCGTCCCGCAGCGGAACCGCGTCGACGTGTTGGCGAGGGTCACGGTGGCGCTGACGACGCTCTCCGCTGAGAAGGGGAAGCGGGTCGTGCCGACACCGCGTCTGGACAGGGAGATCGCTCGCCTGGTCCACCTGCCGTCACGATGCTCGACGCTGAGGTAGGCAGCGGGGGACGTCGCTCGACCCGGACCGTCGACCGTCGCCGTGACCGACCAGGCTGCCCCGATCAGCGCCGGATCGGGGCGGATCTCGACGCTCTGCGACGCCAGGTGGTTGATGGTCGCGGTCGTCGTCGCGCGTGGTGACGACGGCGACAGGGTCCAGCTCTGCAGCGGCTCTGCGGCCGGCCACTTGTGGCCCTCGGCGTACGTCGCCGCCGGAGCGGTGTTCGCAGCGGCGTACGCCGCGAACACCCGGGTCAGGCTGCTGCGCCGAGCCAGCACCCGAGCGACCGCCTGGGTCGAGTAGGCCTTGCCCTGAGAGCGCCCCTCGCCGGCTTGGTCCCACACCTGCCGCACGATGCCGTTGCCGAAGCGCTCCGCGAGGTACTCCCACCAGACCCAGTTGGCGTACTGGTTGAAGCCGTCGGCGTCGTAGACGTCCAGCGACGATCCGGGCTTGGCCAGCTGACCGTGGTCGAGGTACTGCAGGTTGTCGTCGGTCGCGTCCGCGAAGCGCTCCTCCATCCAGGTCGCGGTCGACTCGAGCAACCACCGGTCCTCGCGGTAGTCGTAGCCGAACTGGATCGCGTGGAAGAACTCGTGGGCGGCTGTCACCCGGAGGCTGTCGGCGGCGGGCGCTCCGAACTGGGTCGACGAGAAGTCGTTGTCGAGCACGCAGTAGCTGGTCGTGCGGCGCTTGCTGCCGGGAGCGAAGTCCTCCGGCGCGCAGTAGCCGTAGAGCGTGCGGGCGCCGAGGTCCTGCAGATAGACGTCGAACTTCGCGTTGCCACCGTTGCGCCGGGTCGCACCGTCGCTCGGCGGCCGGTCGTAGCCCAGCCGGTCGACCTCGAAGCGCCAGACGCGGTTCATCAGCGACAGGGTCTTGCGGACCCAGGCCAGGTCGGGCGGCGCATCGGCGGTGCTGGTGACGTAGTGGACGCAGAAGCGGCCACCGCACTTCTTCGTCGAGGGCACCGTGTAGCCGTCGGCACGCCCGTCGGTCGGCCGCTTGAGCAGAGCGTCGGCCTCGGAGCGCTCTCGAGCCCCGAGCGCGGGCAGGACGGCGACGAGGTCGGCCAGCGCGAGGGAGACGTCGGTGCGCGCCGCCGGACCCGTCGTACGCCGGGGTGCCGGTGACGCCGACAGCAGGTGGCTCGCTCGTGCGAGGACCGCACTGGCGGTCTCCGCGGTGCTCGGTCGTGGGTCGGCCGCGGTGGGCAGCGCCAGCGCCGTGACGGCGAGAGCGGCCACGGCAGCGGTGGCGAGGGTGCGTCGCATGGGATTCCTGGCCGGCCGAGCCGCAGCTCAGCTGGCCCCGGAGATCTTCTCGATCAGGGCCGTGGTCGAGATCGCCGGCGTGCGAGGCAGGTAGACGACCTCGCAGATGTCGCGGAACTCGTCGAAGCGACCCTCCCAGTCGTCGCCCATCACCAGGACGTCGGCGCCGAACTGCACGATGTAGTCGCGCTTGAGCTCCAGGCTCTCCTCGAGGAAGACCTCGTGCACGGGCTTGAGGGCGGCCACGATCGCGAGGCGCTCCGACTCGCTGAAGACCGGCTCGCGACCCTTCTTGCGCAGGTTCAGGGCGTCGGCCGACACCCCGACCACCAGCCGGTCGCCCAGCTCGGCGGCCCGCTCGATGACCCGGAGGTGACCGACGTGGAACACGTCGAAGGTGCCGAAGGTGATCACGGTCCGAGGCTGCGCCATGGTCGGAAGTCTGGCATCTGGGCGCAGTGGGCAAGAATCCGGGTGATGGCTACTTCCGCGCCCTTCGTCTCCAGCGACCCCGCCTCCGATCACGCGCGTCGACGCGCGCTGCAGCGGATGCGCACGGTCGCGTTGTCCCTGCTGGTGCTGGCTGCCGTGGTGTACGCCGTCACGCTCGGTCAGGACGGATTCTGGGGGTTCGTCAACGCCGGCGCCGAGGCCTCGATGGTCGGCGCGATCGCCGACTGGTTCGCGGTGACCGCGCTCTTCAGGCACCCGCTCGGCCTGCCGATCCCGCACACCGCGCTGATCCCGCGCCGCAAGGACGAGCTGGGTCGAGGACTGCAGGAGTTCGTGGGGGAGAACTTCCTCCAGGAGGACATCATCCGCGAGCGGATCGGGTCCGCGACCATCTCCGCGCGGGTCGGTCGCTGGCTCGACCACCCCGAGCACGCCCGGCGGGTCGTCGACGAGATCGCCGACGTCGTCGCGGTGGGCCTGGGCAAGGTGCGCGACGAGCACGTGCGCAGCCTGGTCGAGGACGCGCTCGTGCCCCGTTTCCACGAGGAGCCGATCTCGCCGCTGCTCGGCAGCATGCTGGCCGAGTCGATGCGCGACGACCTCCACCACGGTCTGGTCGACCTGGTCCTCGACGAGCTGCACGGCTGGCTGCTGGAGAATCCCGAGACCGTGACCGAGGTCCTCGGCGAGCGGGCACCGTGGTGGGCTCCGCCGAGCATCAACGACCGGGTCACCTCACGCATCCACCTCGAGCTGGTCCGCTGGGTGGCCGATATCCGCGACGACCCGACCCACCGCGCGCGGGCCGCGCTCGACTCGATGCTGGCCCAGCTGGCCGACGACCTGCAGCACGACCCCGGCACGCGGGAGCGCACCGAGCGGCTCAAGGACCGGCTGCTCGACCAGCCGCAGGTCATCGCCTCGGCGATCTCCCTGTGGGAGGCGCTGCGCCGGGCCCTGACCGGATCGCTGGCCGACCCCGAGGGAGCCGTGCGGCAGCGGATGCTCACCGAGGTCTGCGCGTTCGCCGAGCGGCTGACCCGCGACGATGCGCTGCGGGCACGTCTCGACACGCTGGCGGCCGATGCCGCCGTCTTCGCCGTCGAG
This sequence comes from Actinomycetota bacterium, assembly GCA_009702305.1. Classification (GTDB taxonomy): domain Bacteria; phylum Actinomycetota; class Actinomycetes; order Propionibacteriales; family Nocardioidaceae; genus Nocardioides. The sequence continues at coordinate 8,187 of WLIH01000085.1, forward strand.
CGCTACGGCACCGAGCTGACGACCGTGATCACCCACACGATCGAGCGCTGGGACGGTCGGGAGGCCGCCGACCGGATCGAGCTGCACGTCGGTCGCGACCTGCAGTTCATCCGGATCAACGGCACGATCGTCGGTGGGCTCGTCGGGGTGCTGATCCACGCCGTCAGCGTGCTGCTTCACTAGTCACCATGCCGACCGAGCCCTTCGACGTCGCGATCCGCGACGAGATCATCCGCC
>WLIH01000086.1 GCA_009702305.1 Actinomycetota bacterium
CTGGCTGACCGGCTCGGGTGGTGCGACCCGGTCGGGTGCCGGGCGTGGCCGGTCCTGGGCGGGCGGCGCGGGCGCACCCGCGGGCGCGGCCGACGGCGTACCGGTGATGGAGACCCGGCGCTCGAGCCGGTCGAGCCGCGCCATCAGGCCCTCGGTCGAGTGGTCGGCGCCCGGCAGCAGCACGCGCGCGCAGATCAGCTCGAGCAGCAGCCGTGGCGCGGTCGCGCCACGCATCTCGGTCAGTCCGCCGGCGACCAGGTCGGCGGCCCGGGTCAGCTCGCTGGTGCCGAACCTCGCGGCCTGGGCGACCAGGCGCTCCCCCTGGTCCTCGGAGCAGTCGATCAGTCCGGTCGCCGGCGCGTCCGGCACGGCCGAGACGATGACCAGGTCGCGCAGGCGACGCAGTAGGTCCTCGGTGAAGCGGCGGGGGTCCTGGCCGGTCTCGATGACCTTGTCGACAACGCCGAAGACGGCCGCCCCGTCGGCAGCGGCGAAGGCGTCGACGACCTCGTCCAGCAGCGAGTCGGGGGTGTAGCCCAGCAGCGCCGTGGCCGTCGCGTGGGTGACGCCCTCGGGACCGGATCCGCCGAGCAGCTGGTCGAGCACCGAGAGCGTGTCGCGCGCCGACCCCGCGCCGGCTCGCACGACGAGCGGCAGGGCGGCGGTCTCGATCGGCACGCCTTCGAGCTCGCACAGCTCGGAGAGGTACGACGACAGCAGCCGTGGCGGGATCAACCGGAAGGGGTAGTGGTGGGTGCGCGAGCGGATCGTGGGCAGCACCTTGTCCGGCTCGGTCGTCGCGAAGATGAAGCGCAGGTGCGGCGGCGGCTCCTCGACCAGCTTGAGCAGGGCGTTGAAGCCCTGCGTCGTCACCATGTGCGCCTCGTCGATGATGTAGACCTTGTAGCGGCTGCGCACCGGCGCGAAGAACGCCTTCTCCCGCAGATCACGAGCGTCGTCGACGCCACCGTGGGACGCAGCGTCGATCTCGATGACGTCGATGGAGCCGGGGCCGCCACGGGCGAGGTCGCGGCAGCTGTCGCACTCGCCGCAGGGATCCGCGATCGGCGCCTGCTCGCAGTTGAGGGCGCGGGCCAGGATCCGGGCCGAGGTCGTCTTGCCGCAGCCGCGGGGTCCGGAGAAGAGGTAGGCGTGGTTGACCCGGTTGTTGGCCAGGGCGGCCCGCAGCGGCTCGGTCACGTGGTCCTGTCCGATGACCTCCTTGAAGGTCTCGGGCCGGTAGCGGCGGTACAACGCCAGGGGTGACTCCACACCGGAACACTAACCACGCCCGCCGACACCCGCGAGGGCGCGTGACCGGGGGCATGAAAAGGCCCCCCGTGCACCCGACAGAGCTCGCTTACCCTTGCTGCCTTCCGGCCCTGGGGGAGTTGGGCAAGATGCCGCCACACGGGGGGTTGGGCCCGAGTCTAGGTGAGCCCTCTGGGAGCACCAACACGAGCCCACGGACAGCCACGCCGGACCTGAATTCGTGTCGACCGGGACCTGCCGGTACGCTCCTGCGCGGAGGATTCGCCTAGTGGCCTATGGCGCTCGCTTGGAAAGCGGGTTGGGTGTGAAAGCCCTCAGGGGTTCGAATCCCCTATCCTCCGCCACGCTGACCAGCAGCAACGCCGGTCCCCGCCTCTCGGCTGGGGCCGGCGTTTCGCTCTGTTTCTGGGTCTTAGTCTCAGTTGTCGCTTCGTGACCTTGGTGTCCGGGTCACGGTCACCGTCGTTCGAGGCGGTCCGAGTGCTACCGCGACGGACCGACACGGCAGGCGCACTCCGCTGTGGAGCGCCCAGCCCGTCCGGATCGCACGCCTCTGAACTCCCGAAGACGAGCGCGCGCTGATCAGAGCTGATCCGAGCTGGCGGAGGGCTCATCTGACGCGTTGCCTGCTAGCACTCATCGTCACCGCCGCCGGGTGCGCGTGGCGGCGACCGGGTCGATGGCTATGCCGCTCCATCCGCGGGCGAGCTCGATGCTCAGCGCCCGTCCTGAGTGGACGTGGTCGAAAGCGTGCCGCTCCGCCCGAGCCACGTCATGGGCTGCCAGGGCTGCGTAGAGCTCCTCGTGCTCTCGGGCTTGTTGCTCCATGTCACGTTGACGGGTCAGGGAGAAGAGCCAGGCGACACGGGCCCCCAACGGGCCCATCATCGAGGTGAGCAGCGGGTTGGCCGCGATGTCGACGACCGTGCGGTGGAAGGCCGAGTTGGCCGCGGCGGTCGCCGCCTCGTCGCCTCGGTCCATGGCGGCGAACGCGTCGTCGATGTCGCTGCGCAGGCGGGCCAGCCCGGCCTCATCGACGCGCTCGGCCGCGAGCCGGAAAGAGAGCACCTCGAGACTCTCGCGCACGTCGAACAGGTCGCGGACCTCGTCCGCGCCGAACGGAGCGACGATCGCGCCCTGGCGCGGGATGGAGACCACCAACCCGTCGGTCTGCAGCCGCGCGATCGCTTCACGCAGCGGGATCCGTGAGACCTCCAGTTCGGCAGCGAGGTCTCGCTCGACCAGTCGCTCACCCGGGGAGTAATCGAGACCGATGATCCGTGCGCGGATCACGGCATAGGCCTGGTCGCGCAGCGAGATCGACGGCGCCGGGCTCGAGGTCTCCGTCGTCAACCCTGCTCCTCCGTGCGTTCTCGGGCGTGGTCTCACGTGGTGCAAGTCCCCCGCCTCGGGCGACCTCAGGCTATGCGATCGCCCCGGCCCGTCGGCCGCTGTGTCATATACCCGTCGGCTTACACAAGCCTCACCGCACCGAAACATCACGGTCATCTTCCACGCCCAGACTCTAGTGGTATACCACTAACGCAGCGCCGAGGAGACCACCGTGACATCGCTCCTGAACACCCGCAGCGCCAGCACCTCCACCGCCTCCACCCACGTCCCCACGACGGACGTCGGCCCCGACCCCGAGCCCCGCAGCCGACCCGGAGGAGGAGTCATCGCCGACACCCTCGACCGCGTCGGCTTCACCCGCGCTCAGCGCCTCGTCCTGATGCTCATCCTCGCGGGGATGTTCTTCGACACCCTCGAGCAGAACTCGGTCGGCGCGATGGGCGCCAACCTCAAGGGGGCGCTCGGCATCTCCGACATCCAACTGACCGCGATCAACACCGCCACCGTCGTCGGCGGACTCGTGGGCCGGCTGCTCGGCGGCTGGCTCGCCGACCGCTACGGACGGCGTACGTCGCTCGGCCTCAACCTGCTGCTCTACACGCTCGGCGGCCTGATCAGCGCCGTGGCGTTCAACTACGAGACCCTTCTCGCCAGCCGGTTCCTGGTCGGCATCGGACTCGGCGGCGAGTTCACTATCGGCATCACGATGCTCTCCGAGATGGTCTCCACCAAGCGCCGAGGCTCTCTGGTGGCGGTGCTCAACATCGGCTCCGGCGGCGTCGGCAACTTCTTGTCCTACGGCCTGTTCTTCCTCCTGCTCGGCCCGCTGGCCCCTGCGCTGGGCGGCGACGACCAGGTGTGGCGCTGGACCTTCCTCCTGCTGGCCCTGCCGGCATTGCTGATCGTGTTCTACCGCCGCCTGCTCCCCGAGACCCCCCGATTCCTGTTGTCCAAGGGCCGCATCGACGAGGCCAACCAGTCCCTGGCGATCCTCACGTCCGACTCCCTGCGTCCGGGCGCCGGCTCCGCCCCGACCGGTCCACTGACCGATTCCGACATCCCGGCCCGTCAGCTCGCGTCCTCGCCGAAGGCCGTCTTCTCCCGTGCGGTGCTCCCGCGCACCCTCACCCTCGGTGCCGCTTCGTGGATGGCGTTCGGCGCCCAGGTCACCCTCAACTTCCTGATGCCGACCCTGCTGGTCGAGCGGGGCTACTCCATCTCCGAGAGCCTGCTGTTCACGATGATCATGAACGTCGGGTCCCTGCTCGGCGCCTGCGCCGCTGCGCTGCTCGCCGGCAAGGTCGGTCGACGGCACGTCGTCGGAGGCGCCGGGGCGCTCGGCTGCCTGACCGCCGCCTCGTTCGCGGCGTTCGCCGACTCCACCGCACTGATCCTGATCCTCGGCGCCACGTTCCAGTTCTTCACCATGATCACCAACACCACGCTGGCCTGCTGGTCGCCCGAGCTCTACCCCACCTCAATCCGCGCCACCGGCACCTCGATCGTCAACGGCATCGGCAACATCGCCGGTGCGGTGATGCCGTTCGCCGCGGTCGCCCTGTTCCACACCTACGGCCTCGCGGGCGTCTTCGGGATGGTCGCGGTGATGTACGCCCTGCTCGTCGTCGCTTCCCGCTTCGCTCCCGAGACCCAGGCCTGCACCCTCGAGGAGATCAACGAGGAGGCCCTCCCGGTCGCCCTCCCCACGGCCGCCTGACCGGCTCCTCGCCTCACCTCACGACCTCACGACGGAAAGGCTCGACATGGACACCCTGAACATCTCCGCCACGGCCAACGGCCTGAACTACCTCCCGGAGTACCTGGCCGACGCGACCGGCCTCTTCGCCGACGCCGGACTGGCGGTGACCGCCACCGCGTGCGACCCCTGGACTGGTGTCCTCGACGACCTCGAATCCGGCGCCGCCGACATCGCCCTCGGCGGGCTCTGGGTCCCGGGGATGTACGCCGGGACGCCCCGCGCGCTGAGCGTGATTTGTCAGCTCAACCACCAGGCGCCCAAGGCCCTCGTGCACCGGGGCGCGACACTCTCCCCCGAGTCGTTCGACTTCTCCGAACTGCTCGGCACGGTGGTGCTGGCGCCCGGCATCGGCGGCAGCGCTCCGTACGCCGTCACCGCCGGCCTCATCCGGGAGTCCGGGATCAACCCGGCCGAGATCACCTTTCTCCGTGACCTCTCCACCCCGATGTTCGTCGAGCTCTTCAACGCCGGGCTCGGCGACGCCATCATCCTCGACCTCGTGACGGCACTCGAGGTCGAGGCGAGCGGCGCCGGCACGATCGTGTTCCGCAACCTCGACCACGGAGGGCTGATGCCCAATAGCGTCTATTACGCCCGCACCGACCGGGTCGAGGAGCTCCGGGACGTCCTAGCCCGCTTCACCGGCTGCGTCGCCGCCGCCATGGACGCGCTGCCCTCCGCGCCGGCGGCGACGATCGACTCCATCCTCGCGACGCGCTGGCCGGCCAAGGACATCGACATCCTCCGCGACGCAGCCGCCCAGATGACGGCCAGCGCAGTCTGGGAGACCGTGGCCATCGACCCCGACGCGAGTGACCGCTGGATGCGGATGATCGCCGAGGCCGGCATGGTGCGGCGCGCCCCCGCGTTCGCCGAGCTGAGCGACGACTCCTTCATGAAGTCCTACCGGTGACCGCGCTGCTTCAGCTCGACGAGGAGACCCGAGCGGTCGACCTCGGCGAGCTGATCGACACCGTCCGCATGCTGCACACCGACCTCGCCCTCGGGCACGCTGAGCAGCCCGTCCCGACGATCATCGAGACCGGTCCCGCCACGGTGCTGCTGCCGATGGTCGCCACATCTCGCCGGCTCGGACTGACGGCCGTGAAAGTGATGACCGACGCCCCAGGCAACACCTCCGCGGACGGCCCGGTCCAACAATCCACGGTGCTGCTGCTCGACGCTGAGACCGGCCGGCGTCTCGCCCTGCTCCCTGGCGCCACCGGGACCAGGATGCGAACCGCAGCCACCAGCGCCGTCGCCACCGACGCGCTGGCCCGGCCTGAGAGCCGGGTCCTCGGCCTCATCGGCGCAGGGCCACTCGCGGTGGAGCACGTCGCAGCTGTCCGCCGCGTCCGCCCGATCGACACCGTCGTGGTCTGGTCCCGGACCCCCGTCCGTGTCGCCGCCTTCTCCGATGCCCTCGGACGTCGCGACCACACCGATCGCACCCCACCCCTCAAGGTCATCGTCGCCACCGACCGGCGCCGCGTCGTCGAGGACGCGGATGTCCTGTGCACGCTCACCCCGGCCCGCGAGCCCGTCGTCCATGGCGAGTGGTTCCACCCCGGACTCCACGGCCACGCGGTTGGCGCCCCGCCCCGCCCCGACCACCGCGAGATCGACTCCGCCGGCATGGCCCGCGCCACCGTAGTCGTTGACAGCACAGCGGTGAACCTCGCCAAGTCCGGCGAGGTGCGCTTCGCCATCAGCGAGGGCGCCGCCACCGAGGCCCACTTCCGGCGCGAGCTCGGCGACGTCCTCGCCGGTCTCGCCCCGGGACGCACCTCCGCCGACGAAGTGACGCTCTTCAACTCCGTCGGACTCGCGCTGCAGGACCTCGCGTTCGCCGCTCTCGCGACGGGTCGCACGCTGGGCCGACGGTGAAAGTCGAACGGGCCGCACCAACCACCACACGAGCAGAGGCGGTGACGACAGCAGCGACCACCCGCGCGACCAACTGCCCGACACTCATCCCCAGATTGTCGACCGCAGACCATCAATCGGGCGTGCTGGACGTGGTCTTTAGGGTCATGGTCGTGGAGAGACGTCGACCGTCAGGCACCCCCCCGTACTGGTCAGCAGGCACGCCGACTGGGGCGAGCCGTTCTGTGCTGGATGGGAGACATTCCGGCCTGATCCGGAGTGGAGCATCCCGCAACTCGTCGACTAGGCCTGGGTCCGGTGGAGCACCGGGGTGGTGAGACATCGAACGTCCAGATCCGACGCTAGGCGTGCGCGGTGACGCGCGGATCTGCCGCGATGCGCGCCCACCGGGGCCAGCAGACAACGCTGGCAGCAATGGTTTGATTCCGATCGAGTTGGAAAGCGGGTTGGGTGGTGAAAGCCCTCAGGGGCTCGAATCCCCGATCCTCTGCCATCGTGACGAGTGCTCACCTGGGTCTGACCCGGGTCGCGATCACAGCTCATCGTCATGGGGCTCTCGGCCGCCGGCATCGGCCTGGATCGACGTCGTCAGCACAGGAACAAGCGCCCAGTTCAGGTACTCCTCCAGCTCCGGGCCGTGCCGGGGCGGATCTCCGGGGTCGAGGACGAAGGACTGCACCAGTCGCAGCATGTGCTCGGCCAGGAAGGTCATCCGACGTTCATCGATCCCTGCCGCGACCCAGTCCACCTCGACAGCCTTCAAGATCTCGCGAGCGAACGCCTGGGCCGCCGGCTCGGTGATGCTGGCCGTGCGCGCTGCGCGGTTCTGGCCGTCCGGTGCGAAGGCAATGGCGAGATAGGGGCTCTCGGGAAGGCGGTCCACCACGAAGAGGACGGCGCGCACGACGGCACGCGCCGGGTCCGCCTCCCCCGCAAGTTCAGTGGTCAGACGCTGGATGAAGGGACCGGTCTCGGCGGCTGCCAACTCGACGAGGAGCGCGTCCCCGTCGCGAACGTACCGGTAGACGGTCGCCCGGCTGACCCCTAGCTCCCGCGCGACCTCGGCCAGTCTGGGCGCCCGTCCGTGCTGGTCGATGCCCTGGCGTGCGGCGGCAAGGATGCGAGCCAGAGCCTCGCTGTCGTCGACCGGCGGCGAGCCGGCCCATCCATGTGTGCGCACCAGGCAGTTCTACAACTCTCGGCTGCGACCTTGACGATACATATCACTCAAAGCGTATCGTCAACCCATGACGACGATGCATGACAAGCCCGGCGTACGGGCCACCCCGACGGCAGCACTGGATTCAGATCTCACCCGCCGCGCGCGGGCACTCGTCCTCGGCAGGACCACCGACATGGCAGAGCGCATGCTCGAAGTGCCGCTCAGCTACTACCGGGATCCCGAGGTGTTCGACCGAGAGCTCGAGCTGCTGCGGACCACGCCCCTCGCGCTGGTCCCGTCCGCACAGCTCGCATCACCACACGCGTTCATCGTTCGCGACGTCCTGGGCACGTCGCTGCTGATGACGCGCGATGCCGACGGCCAGGCACACGTGTTCCTCAACTACTGCCGGCACCGCGGCGCAAGCCCTGCCGAGGGCAGCGGCGTCTCTCGAAGGTTCACCTGCCCGTACCACGCCTGGTCGTACGACACGAAGGGCTGTCTCGCCTCCATGCCGGGGAAGAAGGGCTTTGCCGACATGGACAGGTCCGGGTACGGGCTCGTCGAGCTTCCGTCGGAGGAGCGGCACGGCTTCCTGTGGGCCGTCCTCGACAAGGACGCTCCGCTCGACCTCGACGAGCACCTGGGCGAGCTCGATGCTGAGCTCGCCCAATGGGGGTACGGGTCGTACGGCTACTTGACCGAACGCGAGTTCACGTCGAGCGTGAGCTGGAAGAACGCCCTCGAGGCATTCGCCGAGTCGTACCACTTCCCGTTCGTCCACGGCCAGAGCGTCATCGGCATGAACACCGTGGCCGACACCTCGGTCCACGACGCCTTCGGACGTCATCACCGGATGGGATTCCCGTTCAAATGGATCGAGGACCTCAGCGAGGACGGCGACTGGTCGCCTCAGTCGAACATGGGGGTCATCTACTGGATCTAC
>WLIH01000087.1 GCA_009702305.1 Actinomycetota bacterium
CAGTTGGTAGAGCGCAACCTTGCCAAGGTTGAGGTCGCGAGTTCGAGTCTCGTTGTCCGCTCGGAGAGGTAGAAGCCTCCTACGGTGGAGTGGCCGAGAGGCGAGGCAACGGACTGCAAATCCGTCTACACGGGTTCAAATCCCGTCTCCACCTCGGGCGATTGGCGCAGTGGTAGCGCGCTTCCCTGACACGGAAGAGGTCACTGGTTCAAACCCAGTATCGCCCACCAGCACCGACAGCCCCCGACGATGACCGTCGGGGGCTGTCGTCCTTCCCTCCGGTGATCAGGTCGATGGCCGTGATCGGTCTGGACCCCTCGCTCTCTCGTTGATCGATCGATCAGCCGGCGAGCGTTCGTCACGCTCGCTGCTCGCGGGTCCAGCCTGGAGACGCTGCAGACCTGTCGTGCGGGCGCCCCTAGGTCTGCCGTGCGCCCCTAGCGTGTGCAGGCCTGCTCCCGGACCGTCGGGTCGACCAGGTCGGGCTCGTCCATGGGGGGACGCGCCTGACCTGCCGGCCCGCGGACCGGGGCCGGCCCCGCGTCAGGTCGCCGCCCGGCGGCCGCTCTCCGAAAGGCCCCCCATGTCAGATGCCACCCCCCGCGCCGATCGATCCGGTCGTCTCGGCCTCGTCAACGCACGCAGCGTCTCGGTCGCCGCCTGCGTCGGGCTCGCTGCCGCTGTGGCGGTCTCCTTGCCGCAGGCGATGGCCGGCGGCCCGGCGCACCGGAGCACCACGTCCTGCACGCCCACGACGGCGAGCGCCTACCTGCGCCAGGCGGTCCAGCATCGAGCCGACCGGACCGTGGTCATCACGCCGACCTCGCCCGCCCCCGGTGCGGCGGTGAGCGTGGCGACGTCGTTCCCGGGCGAGCGCGGGACGACGTTCGTCCTCGACCTCAAGCGGGACTCGGCCACGTCGGCCTGGACCCAGGTGGGCTCGGATCAGGCGGGCAAGGGCGGGCGGATCCTGGTGGACTTCGCGGCACCGACCTCCGCCGGCAGCTTCACCTACCGGCTGCACCCGCGAGGCGAGGACGGCTCCGCTCTCACCATCTTCCAGCTCCTGGTCACCGATCCCGATGCTGTCCCGACGCCCACCGTGACCGCGACCGTCACGGAGACCGCCACCGCGACAGCGACAGCGACAGCGACAGCGACAGCGACGGTGACCCAGAACGTCGGCGCGCCGGGAGCCACGGCCACCGTCACCCAGACCGTCAGCGCCCCGGCCACCACCGTGACCGCGACCGTGACCGCCCAGCCCAGCCAGACGCCCACCGCGACCGTCACGGAGTCAGCCACTCAGACGGCGACGGTCACCCACACGGCCACCGAGACCGCCACGGTCACCCAGACGGCCACCGCGACGGCCACCGTCACGGAGACGGCGGGCACGAGCGGCGACCTGTGCGCCGTCGTGGCGGACCGGCCTCTCGGCAGCGTCGTCTACACCGAGTACGCCGACGGCCGGCTGTCGGGCCTGAGCGTGAAGGCCGACCCCTACCGCTACTTCTCCCCCGACGTCGCCTTCGCGGCTCTCTACCAGACCTTCGACAGCGGCGAGTCCTACCAGCTCATCGACCGGACACTCCCCGTCGGCCGCGAAGCCTCGTTCGTGGTCGGGCCCACCACCGCCGACACGACCGGTGTCACGATCGAGCGAGACGCCGCCGTGGGCTACTTCGACAGCAACGGCCACCTGCTGCACTGGGCCTCCAGCACCTGGATCGACCCCTGCTGCTGAACAGGTCGTCCTGATCGTCCGACCGGCGCTCGGCGCGGCTCGCCCGAGCCAGGGCAGGTAAAGTCGGCGGTGCCCTGCACCCGAGCCAGCTGGATGTCCGTGCTCTCCCTCACCTACGTCAGCTCCGCCACCGCCCTCTTCACCGAGGCGGACCTGGTCGAGATGCTGGTCTCCATCCGCCCTCGCAACGAGGCGGCCGGGGTCAGCGGGATGCTGCTCTATCGCGACGGCAACATCATCCAGACCCTCGAAGGTCCGCAGGCGGCCGTGCAGAGCACCTTCGACGCGATCCGCCGCGACACCCGCCATAGCGGCCTGCTGGTGCTGCTCGAGCGCCCGATCGCGGAGCGGGCCTTCCCGCAGTGGTCGATGGGATTCCGCGCCGTCAGCGACCAGGAGATCAGCGAGATCGAGGGCTACGACCGGTTCCTCGAGCGCAACGACGCAGCCCCGGCGTCCGCCGACCCTGCGCGCCAGCTGCTGCACCTGTTCCGCCAGCACATGCGCTGACCGGTCGAGGCCCGGCATCGCTCAGTCCTCGACCGCGAACTCCTCGTTGTGGGTGCCGGGTCGCGGCGCCCAGGGCAGCTCCTTGGCCGGGCGTACGACGACCAGCCGGTCGCCGCGGGCCAGCTGCGTGACGACCGGGTCGAAGTAGCGGTAGACCTTCTCGTCGCGCACGACGGCGATCACCTGGTCGGGCAGGGTCTGCGGCTGCTTGCCGACCTCGTTGACCAGGAGCTCGCGCTCGGCGACCTCGAGGCCCTCGCCGTAGGTCAGCAGGTCCTCCATCACCGAGCCCAGGGTCGGAGACAGCGACGACAGACCGAGCAGACGGCCGACGGCGTCGGAGGACGTGATCACGGAGTCGGCACCGGACTGCTTCATGAGCGGCGCGTTCTCCTGCTCGCGCACCGCCGCGACGATCCACGCGTCCGGGTTGAGCTGGCGCACGGTGAGCGTCGCCAGGACGTTGGAGTCGTCGCGGTCGGTGGTGATGATGACCTGGTCCGCCTCCGCGACGCCCGCTCGTCGCAGCACCTCGCGCCGGGTCGCGTCGCCGGTCACCACCGCGAGACCGTCGGCGTGCGCGTCCTGCATGGCGGCCGCGCTCGGGTCGACGACCACGATGCCCTCGCGATCAAGACCGTTGTTGACCAGGGTCTCGACCGCGCTGCGGCCCTTGGTGCCGTAGCCGATCACGACGACGTGCTTGGACATGTGCTTCCTCCAACGCGAGACGCGGATCATCTCCCGGCCCTGCGAGGCGAGCACCTCGAGGGTCGTGCCGATCAACAGCACCAGGAAGGCGATGCGGGCGGGCGTGATGACGAACGCGTTGATCAGGCGCGCGTGGTCGGCGACCGGCGCGATGTCGCCGTACCCGGTCGTGCTGAGGGTGACGGTCGTGTAGTAGATGGCGTCGATCAGGCTGATCGTGTTGGTCGGGTCGTTGCCGTCGCGGTAGCCCTTACGGTCGAACCACACGATCAGCACCGTGCCGACCAGGATGCCGGTCGCCATCAGCAGCCGGCGTCCGAGCTCCCACCACGGCGAGCGGGCACGGTCCGGCAGCGAGAGGAGACCGCGCTTGCCGCCCGCGGTCAGGTCGCTGCGGTCCTCGGGCACACGGCCCACGCTAGGGCATCTGCTCCTCACGACCCGACAGCCGGGCCGAGGTGGTCGACTTCTGCGGCCAGACGGTGTCGAACGCCGCGTTGACGGCAGCGCCGATCAGGACGGCGATCGCCACCAGGTAGAGCCAGAGCAGGACGGCGATCGGCGCGGCCAGCGGGCCGTAGATCGACCGGGAGTCCGAGGCCGTCACCGTCAGCACCCAGCGCAGCACGTAGGACCCGGCGATCCACGCGATCAGGGAGAACGTCGCCCCGGGCAGGTTGAAGCTCCAGTTCGTCCGGACCGGCACCGACACGTGGTAGAGCGTGGCGAGGAAGCAGATGCACAGCGCCACGACCGTGGGCCAGTAGAAGCCCATCAGCACCTCCGCCCGCTCGGGCAGCCAGTCGCGCACCAGGGTCGGGCCGGCCACCACCAGCGGGATCGACACGATGCCCGTCAGCATCGCCATCACGTAGAGGACGAAGGACAGCGCCCGGGTCTTGATGATCCCGCGGTGCCCGCCGAGGCCGTGCATGATCGTGATGGTGTCGACGAAGACGTTGAGCGCCCGCGAGCCCGACCAGAGGGCGAGGACGAAGCCCAACGAGATCACGTCGAAGCGCCCCCCACGCAGGACGTCGTCGATGGTCGGCTCGATGACCCGGTCGACCGCGCTGTCGGTGAGCAGCCGCGACGACATCTCCAGCACGGCCTGGCGTACGTCGTCGACCTGGGCGGCGGTGAACTGGTCGGTGACGTAGCCGATCGCCCCGGCCAACGCGAAGATCAGCGGCGGCACCGACAGCACCGCGAAGAACGCTGCTTCGGCCGCCAGGCCGGTGACGCGGTAGCGCAGGCAGGACCCGACCGTGGTGACGACGAGGCGCCAGAGGGTGTGCGCCGCGCGGCGCACCCACGACCTCAGCGCCAGCGCCACGGGCGATGCCGTGGCGCTGCGCAGGGTCCCGTCAGGCATAGGTCGTACGGTATCGAGCCGTTTGCGCCATCCCCGGACCCGGCGACCCAGCGCGTCGCCGGATCCGGGCGCGTCAGGCCACCGGCACCGGCGTGGGTGACGTCGTCTCGTCCTCGTGGCTGCCGTGGTCGTCGATCATCGTGGTCTCGTCGAACGGGTCGTCTCCGGCGAGCACCCGGTCGAGCTGGGTCCGGTCGAGGGTCCCGGTCCAGTGGCCGACCAGGACGGTGGCGATGGAGTTGCCCGCGAAGTTGGTGACCGCCCGGGCCTCGGACATGAATCGGTCGATGCCGAGGATCAGCCCGACGCCGTCGAGCAGCTCGGGGCGGTGCGAGCTCAGGCCGCCGGCGAGGGTCGCCATCCCCGCGCCGGTCACGCCGGCCGCGCCCTTGGAGGCGATCATCATGAAGAGCAGCAGCGAGACCTGCTCCCCGATCGACAACGGGTCACCGAGCGCCTCGGCGATGAAGAGCGAGGCCATCGTCAGGTAGATCGCGGTGCCGTCGAGGTTGAACGAGTAGCCGGTCGGCACGACGACGCCGACGGTCGCCTTGTCGACGCCCGCGTGCTCCATCTTGGCGATCAGGCGCGGCAGGGCCGACTCCGAGGAGGAGGTCGACACGATCAGCAGGAACTCCCGGCCGAGGTACTTCAGCAGGCTGAAGACGTTGAGCCCGGTGGCGAGCTTGAGCAGGGTGCCGAGGACGACGAAGACGAAGAGCGCGCAGGTGACGTAGAAGCCGAACATCAGCACGGCCAGGCTCTTCAAGGCGCCGAGACCGGTCTCGCCGATGACGGCCGCCATCGCGCCGAAGGCGCCGATCGGCGCGGACCACATGATCATCGAGAGCACCCGGAAGACCAGCCGCTGCAGCTGCTCGACACCCCGCAGCACGGGCTTGCCCGCGCCCCCCATCGCCTGCAGCGCGAAGCCCACCAGCAGCGCGACGAACAGCGTCTGCAGCACGTCGCCCGAGGTGAGCGACGAGAGCATCGAGGTCGGGATGATGCCGAGCAGGAAGTCGGTGGTCGAGCCGTGGGCGCCTGCGGCCTGGTCGATGCCGGCCTCGCGGGTCGCGTCGGTCAGCGTGAGGCCGTCGCCGGGGTGCAGCAGGTTGCCCACCGCCATCCCGATCGCCAGGGCGAAGGTCGACATGGTGATGAAGTAGCCGAGCGCGAGCCCGCCGACCTTGCCGACGCTGGCAGCGCTGCGCACCGAGCCGACGCCGATGACGATCGTGCAGAAGATGACCGGCTGGATCATCATCCTGATCAGCGCGACGAACGCCGTGCCGAGCGGCTTGAGCTCGCGCCCCACCGACGGCCAGATCGCGCCGACGGTGATGCCGAGCAGCACCGCGACGATGACGGCGATGTAGAGGTAGTGGGTGCGGGAGCGGGCGGGCGCTCCCGACCCGGTGCTGCTCCCCGTGCGGCTCGCTGTGCTGCTCATGGCGTCTCCTGTGCTGGTCCCGTGCTGGCAGGTGGACCCCGATGGTCGGGGGCAGCGCCCACTCTCCGGCGACGTGTGACTCCGGTCACCGTTGTGGTCGTTGAGTTCATGAGCCACGTCACACCGACGGGTGCGGCACAATCGCGGCATGCGGTGGCCCGGCAACCAGATGTCGGTCGCCCGACAGGTGCTGGTCCTCCAGGTCGTCGTCGTGGTCGTGCTCGTCGTCGCCTCGCTCAGCCTGGCGACGTACGACGCCCGCCGCGACGCCCGCGCCAGCGCCGGTCAGCGGGCCGTGGCGGTCGCGCTGGCCGTCGCCGATGCCCCGACCGTGGTCGACGCGCTCGCCACCGCCGACCCCTCAGCGGCGATCCAGCCCTACGCCGAGCGGGTGCGCGTCGATGCCGAGGTCGACTTCGTGGTGGTGATGGATCTCGACCGCACCCGCTACAGCCACCCCGACGTGTCCCTGCTCGGCAAGCCGTTCGTCGGCGACCTGGGCGGTGCGCCGCGCGGCGCGGTCTTCACCCAGCAATACACCGGCAGCCTCGGTCCCTCGATCCGCTCGGTCGTGCCGGTGCTCGACGACGGCCGGGTGGTCGCCCTGGTGTCGGTGGGGATCACGATCGCCTCGATCGACCGGCAGCTGCGCGACGACCTGGCCCTGATCGCCACCTCGGCCGCGCTGGTGCTCGCGGTCGGCCTGATCGGCGCCTGGCTGGTGGCGCGCAGGCTGCGTCGCCAGACCCACGGCCTGGGCGAGCAGGAGATGGCGCGGATGTACGAGTACTACTCCGCCGTGCTGCATGCCGTGCGCGAGGGGCTGCTGCTGGTCGACTCGCGCGGCGTCGTCCAGCTGGTCAACGACGAGGCGCGGCGCCTGCTCGACCTGCCCGAGGACGTGGTCGGCCGCTCGGTGCACGATCTCGGCCTGGCTCCCGGGCTGGTCGCGGCGGCGCTCGGTGGCACCGCGGAGTCCGATGACCTCTATCTCGCCGGTGATCGGATGCTGCTGGTCAGCTCGGCCCCGGCCGCGTGGGAGGGGCGCGACGTCGGCGCGGTCGTGACGTTGCGCGACCACACCGAGCTGCGCAGTGTCACCGGCGAGCTCGATGTCGTGCGCGGGCTCACCGACTCGCTGCGCGCTCAGAACCACGAGGCGGCCAACCGGCTGCACACGGTCGTCTCCCTGATCGAGATGGGGCGACCCGACGAGGCCGTCGACTTCGCGACCGAGGAGCTGCAGGTCGCCCAGCTGCTGACCGACCGCGTCGTCGGGGCGGTGGGAGACCCGGTGGTCGCGGCGCTGCTGCTGGGCAAGACGTCCGACGCAGTCGAGCGCGGCATCGAGTTGAGCATCACCGGGGCGCTGCCCGAACAGTCCGCCATCCCGGCGCGCGACCTGGTCACCGTGCTGGGCAACCTCGTGGACAACGCCTTCGACGCCGTCAGCGCCCTGCCGGCCCCGCAAGGACGGCGCGTGGAGGTGCAGATCGAGGCGAGCGACGTCGAGCTGCGGATCCGGGTCGCCGACAGCGGCCCCGGAGTCGACGTGGCCGACGCCGAGCGGATCCTCGACCTGGGGTGGACGACCAAGGTCACCACCGCTCAGGGCGGGCGCGGGATCGGCCTCGCGCTCGTGCAGCAGGTCGCCCGCCGTCACGGTGGCCGGGTCGTCGTCGGCACCTCGGCGATCGGTGGCGCCGAGCTCGACGTGACCCTGAGGCTCGGCGAGGCGCAGCGATGAGCGTGCGGGTGCTGGTCGTGGAGGACGAGGCGCGAGCCGCGGAGGCCCATGCGGCGTACGTCGGTCGGATCGAGGGCTTCGAGGTCGCGGGGATCGCCCGGTCGGCCGGCGAGGCAGCGCGGCTCCTCGACGCGGCCCGCACGGCCGGCGCGCCCGTCGACCTGGTGCTCCTCGACATGCACCTGCCCGACGGCCACGGCCTGGGTCTGCTGCAGCGTGCGCGCGCGGCCGGTCACCTGTGCGACGTGATCGCCGTGACCTCGGCGCGCGACACCGACGTGGTGCGGCACGCGGTGGCGCAGGGGGTGGTGCTCTACCTCCTCAAGCCGTTCACGTTCGCCGGCTTCCGCGCCAAGCTCGAGCAGTACGCGTCGTACCGCGCGCAGCTCGACACCGCGGCGCAGGAGATGGTGCAGTCGGAGGTCGACGCGATGATGGGCTCGCTGCGCGGCGATCGCCGCGCGGCGCTGCCCAAGGGGATGAGCGCCGAGACGCTGCGCGACGTCACCGGGGCGGTCCGCTCCGCGCCGAGCGCGCTGTCGGCCAGCGAGGTCGCCGAGCTCGTCGGGGCTTCCCGGGTGACGGTGCGCCGCTACCTCGAGCACCTGGCCGACGCCGGCCAGGTCGAGCGTCAGCCCCGCTACGGGCGGGGCGGGCGACCCGAGCTGGAGTACCGCTGGGTCTGACCGGACGGCCGGTCAGGCCCGGTCAGTCCGGTCAGGCCGGTCAGGCCAGGTCGAGCCCGGGGTAGAGCGGGTGCTTGTCCAGCATCTCGGCCGAGGCGTCCTTGACCTTGTCGGCGACGCCGTCGGCCAGGG
>WLIH01000088.1 GCA_009702305.1 Actinomycetota bacterium
CGAGACGGTTGAGGAACTCCGGCTTGAACGAGGCCCGCACGACCGCGAGCACCGACTCGCGCCGCTTGTCGTCGTCGAGGGTGGGGTCGACGAGGTAGGCCGAGCCGAGGTTGCTGGTCAGCACCAGCAAGGTGTTGCGGAAGTCGACCGTGCGGCCCTGACCATCGGTGAGCCGCCCGTCGTCGAGCACCTGCAGCAGCACGTCGAAGACCTCGGGGTGCGCCTTCTCCACCTCGTCGAGCAGCACGACGGAGTACGGGCGGCGGCGCACCGCCTCGGTCAGCTGGCCGCCCTCGTCGTAGCCGACGTAGCCCGGAGGGGCCCCGACCAGGCGCGAGACGGAGTGCTTCTCGCCGTACTCGCTCATGTCGATGCGCACGATCGCGCGCTCGTCGTCGAAGAGGAAGTCGGCCAGCGACTTGGCCAACTCGGTCTTGCCGGTGCCGGTCGGGCCCAGGAAGAGGAACGACCCGGTCGGGCGGTGCGGGTCGGAGATGCCGGCCCGGGAGCGGCGTACGGCGTCGCTGACCGCGGCCACCGCCTGGCGCTGCCCGATCAGTCGCTGGCCGATCACGTCCTCCATCGTGAGCAGCTTGGCGCTCTCGCCGGCGAGCATGCGGCCCGTGGGGATGCCGGTCCAGGCCGCCACGACCTCGGCGATCTGCTCGGCTCCGACCTCGTCGCCGACGAGCGGGTCCACGGTCGCCCCGACCCGGGCCTGGGCGTCCGCGTCGCGCAGCGCCCGCTCCAGCTCGGGGATCTTGCCGTAGAGGATTTCGCTGGCCTCGTCGAGCTTGCCCTCGCGCATCAGCCGGTCGGCGAGCACCCGGACGGCGTCGAGGCGGCGACGCAGCTCGCCCTCCCCCTCGAGCGTGGACTTCTCCTGCTCCCAGCGCGCCTCGAGGGCGCGCAGCGACTCCTCCTTGTCGGCGAGGTCGGCGCGCAGCCGCACCAGCCGCTCCTGGGAGGCGGGGTCGCTCTCCTTCTGGAGCGCGAACTCCTCCATCTTGAGTCGCTCGACCTGCCGACGGAGCTGGTCGATCTCCTCGGGGGAGGACTCGATCTCCATCCGCAGCCGGGACGCTGCCTCGTCGATCAGGTCGATCGCCTTGTCGGGCAGGTTGCGACCGGAGATGTAGCGGTCGGAGAGCGTGGCGGCCGCGACCAGCGCGGCGTCGGTGATCCGGACGCCGTGGTGGGCCTCGTACTTCTCCTGGATGCCGCGCAGGATCTGGATGGTGTCCTCGACCGACGGCTCGCCGACCAGCACCTGCTGGAAGCGGCGTTCGAGGGCGGGGTCCTTCTCGATGCGCTCGCGGTACTCGTCGAGCGTCGTGGCGCCGATCATGTGCAGCTCGCCGCGCGCCAGCATCGGCTTGAGCATGTTGCCGGCGTCCATGGCGGAGTCGCCGCCGGCACCGGCGCCGACGACGGTGTGCAACTCGTCGATGAAGGTGATGATCTGCCCGCCGGCGTCCTTGATCTCCTCGAGCACGGCCTTGAGGCGCTCCTCGAACTCGCCGCGGTACTTCGCACCGGCGACCATCGCCGCCAGGTCGAGGCTGAGCACCCGACGGCCCTTCAGCGAGTCGGGCACGTCGCCGGCGACCACCCGCTGGGCGAGACCCTCGACGACGGCGGTCTTACCGACGCCGGGCTCGCCGATCAGGACGGGGTTGTTCTTCGTGCGCCGACTGAGCACCTGGACGACCCGCCGGATCTCGGCATCGCGGCCGATCACGGGGTCGAGGCGGCCCTCCTCGGCGGCGGCGGTCAGGTCGACGGAGTACTTCTCCAGCGCCTCATACGTCGACTCGGCAGCCTGGCTCGTGACCCGGCGGTTGCCGCGCACGGCGGTCAGGCCCTCACGCAGACCCGGCTCGGTGAGACCGGCGTCGGTGAGCAGCTGCTGCGCCGAGCTCTGGGTGCCCGCGATCGCGATGAGCAGGTGCTCGGTCGCGACGTAGTCGTCCTTGAGCGAGGCGGCGAGGTCGAGCGCCCCGGCGAGCACCCGGGTCAAGGCGGCCGAGCCCTGCGGCTGCTGGACGGTCGTGCCGCTGGCGCGCGGCAGCGCGTCGAGCACGGCCGCGGCTCGTGCGGTCAGATCGGCCGCATCGACGCCGGCCTTGGCGACCAGGCTGCGGGTGATGCCGTCGTCCTGGCGCAGCAGAGCGACCAGCAGGTGGATGGGCTCGGTGGCGCTGTGGCCCGCGGTCGTCGCGGACACCTGGGCAGCCTCG
The DNA here is from genome assembly GCA_009702305.1 of Actinomycetota bacterium. Taxonomy (GTDB): domain Bacteria; phylum Actinomycetota; class Actinomycetes; order Propionibacteriales; family Nocardioidaceae; genus Nocardioides. The sequence goes on from WLIH01000088.1 coordinate 2,241, forward strand.
ATCGCCTCGCGGCTGCGGGTGGTGAACTTGTCGGCCCCGAACGTGCTCATCGGCAGGGCTCCTCCTTCGGATGTCGGCGGGTGGGCGGGGAGCTGCAGTGTGCTCGTCCACTGACACAACGCACCAGAAGTTGAGTCTGTTCCACTCAAGTCTGACCGATCGGCCATAAGTCCACGAAAACGCTGACGGTCGCACCCGCAGTCCCTAGTCTCGACAGTGGGCCACTTCGTCGGGGGACGAGGTGCGGGAGGGAAACCGATGACTGCCTGGTCACTGGCCGGCGCGAGCCTGCTTACGCACGGAGTGCACTACGCACTCGTCGTGGGCGGGCTGATCGGCGTGGGCACGCTGCTCGCGCCGCGGCTGGCGGGGCGCCCGGCGCCGGGTGCGCCGCGCGACGAGCACGAGGTGCGCGTCGACCTGCTGCGCACCGCCCTCGCAACCGGCACCCTGGTCACCCCGTCGCCGTCGAGCCGGCTCTTCGCCCTCGCCGCGCCTCAGCCGAGCCGCGCTCTAGACGCGACGCTGCTGCTGCCCCTCGCCGTCGTCGCGAGTGCCGCCGCGGCCGGGGTGCACGCGGCAATGGGTCCGGCGCACTTCGCGGAGCAGACGTCGTTCGGCCTGTTCTTCGCGCTCTCCGCGCTGGCCCAGCTGGCCTGGACGGCCGCCGTCCTGCAGCGGCTCACCACCCCGCTCCTCTTGGCCGGGATCGTCCTCAACGCCGGTTGCGTCGGGCTCTGGGTGCTCACCCGTGGCTGGGGGCTGCCCTTCGGCCTGATGCCGCGCCCCGAGGCCATCGGGGCCTGGGACCTCGCCGCTGTCACCTGGGAGGTCGTCGTGGTCGTCGCATGCGCGCAGCTGCTGCACCTGCGCCCCCGCGGCGCGGTCCTTGCGCCCGTGGCCCGCTGGCGCCCGGCCGCACGCGTCCACCTCGTCGCCTCGGCGCTCGTGCTGCTCGCGCTCTCGATCGGAGGATTCTCCGGATGATCCAGCCGCTTCTCGCCAGTCCGGTCTTGACCAGTCCGCTCCTGATCGAGCCCTGGGCCGTCGGCGTGGTGTGCAACGCCGTCATCATGCTCGCCTACCTGCTGATCAGCGCCGCGATCGTCGTGCCGCTGGCCAAGAGCCACCAGCTGCGCACCAACCCGCTCGGCGCGGCGACCGCCGCGATCTTCCTGACCTGCGCGGTGCACCACGGCGCCCACTCGCTCCACATGCTGCTGCCGTCACTCGGACTGGTCGACGACCAGGGTCTGGCGTTGCGCGCGGCGTGGGGGTGGCCGATGGCGATCTGGGACGTCGTCGGCGCGGTCGTCGGGGTCTACTACTGGACCCTGCGCCGCACCTACTCCTCCCTGATGGAGGGGGCGCAGCTCTTCCAGGACCTGCGCCAGCGCGAGCAGCAGGCCCTCGAGCTCAACGACACCGTGCTGCAAGGGATGGTCGTGGCCAAGATGGCACTCGACCTGGGCGAACCCCTCAAGGCGCAGGCTGCCCTCGGCTCCTCGATCGACTCGGCGAGCCGGATCATCACCGACCTGCTCGGCAGCACTCCCCACACCCTGGACCTCGTGCGCAGTGCTCCCGCCGCGGTCATCGACGCCTCCTCTGCCGCGGAGAGCGTCGCCGGCAGCACCACCGAAGGGATCCGCCCATGAGCGCCGCCGCTCGCATCCGACCACTGCGCGTGGTGATCATCGACGACACCGCCGACCTGCGCGAGCTGCTCCAGCTCGCACTGCGTCGCGGCGGGTACGACGTCGTGGCCGAGGCCGGTGACGGGCTGAGCGGCATCGAAGCGGTGCGCGCCGAACGACCCGACCTGATCCTGCTGGACCTGTCGATGCCCATCATGGACGGCCTCGAGGCGCTGCCGGCGATCCGACGCAGCTGCCCCACCGCCAAGATCGTGGTGCTCTCCGGCTTCGGCGCCACCCAGATGTCGGAGCGGGCGATGGCCAGCGGCGCCGACGGCTACGTGCAGAAGGGCGCCTCGCTCGACTCGATCCTCGACTACGTGCGCGACGTGACCGCCGGGGTGCCGACCAGCGTGCCGCGCTCCCTGTCCGTGGTGCCGCCGCTCCAGGAGTCGGAGAGCCTGGCGCTCGCCTCACATGCCCCCGCCCTCGAGCCCGAGACCGGCACGGCCAACGGTTCACCACTCGCCCCGGGCTCGCATGTCTCCTCGTGGCAGGCGCTCAGCATGGCTCCGATGGGCATCATCGAGCTCTCCGACGAGCCGCTGCTGCGCATCGTCTACGCCAACCCGACCGCGCAGCGTCTGCTCGTCAAGCGCACCAGCTCGGGCACGCCGCTCGGCTTCGCAGCCGCCCAGCTCGCGAGCCTGGTGGCCTTCCACCGTCTCGACGCCGACGCGTCGTTCGAGGTGGAGCTCGAGGGCGGCACCGCCCGCGCCACGCTGCGCCGCACCGGCTGGTCGCTACTGGTCTACCTCGACTCGACCAGCGACGACGTCGCCCTGCTGCGCCGCGCCATCGCCACCACCGCCCACGAGATCCGCGGACCGGTGGCCGTCATCTGCGGCATCGCCGAGGCCAGCGGCTGGGACGGCGCGCAGCTCACCGACGCCCAGCGCGAGCGGCTGATGACCTCCGTCGCGCGACAGGCCCGGATGCTCGACAGCATCACCGCCGACCTGCTCACGGCCGCCCAGATCCAGCGCGGCACGCTGCGCGTCGACCTCACCGTGCTCGACCCCCGCGCCATCATCGAGTCGGTCGTCAACGACCGCTACGGAGTCCAGGTCGAGGTGATCTTCGACGACGACCGTCTCGTGCGCGCCGACCCGCTGCGCCTGGAGCAGATGGTCACGAACCTGCTCGGCAACGCGCTCAAGTACGGCGGCGCGCCGTACACCATCCACGTGCGGCCCGACGACGACCACGTCGCGATCGACGTGGTCGACCGCGGCGAGGGCGTGCCGGAGGAGTTCCGCACGCAGCTCTTCGGCGAGTTCTCGCGTGCCAACGGCACCGTCGCGACCGGCACGGGCCTGGGTCTCTACGTGACCCGGACCCTCGCCGAGGCGCAGAACGGCACCGTCACCTATCGACCGGGCCAGTACGGCGGCTCGGTCTTCACGATCTCCCTCGCGGCGGTCGAGCAACCGCTCTCCGCCCCGCCCATGGAGGGAGCGGGCGGGCCGGCCGCCTGAGGGAGTACGGGCACCCCCGGCGCCGGCGGCTACGTGAGCGACGGCGTCGGGGGTTCGCCCTGGCCGGACTCGGGAGGAGTCCCGTGCGTCGGCAACGCCGCCACGTCGGCGCTCTCGTCGAGCAGGCACGTCCGGCAGAAGTCGTCGCCGAAGGGCGTGAGATGGATGCTGCGGCGCACGACCTTCGCGAAGCGCACCGAGTGCATCGCCGCCAGCACATCGGGCTGCGCCTCGACGACCTGGTAGTCCAGCGGATCGCGCAGCGCCTCCCGCGAGAACCACACCAACCCCAGGCGGAAGAGGTTGTTGAGGTACGACGGCACCTGGTCGAGGTAGCGGCAGCCCGCGCGGGCGCCGATCATCGTCAGCCCCGGCGCGATCAGCTGGCTGCTCACCATCCCCACCGGTCCGCCGGTGCGCACGTCGACGCTGGGCTGCGGCCCACTCTTGAGCAGGAGCAGCAGCACCCGTGCCTCGTCGGGGTGCAGCTCGTCGAGGATGCGGTCGTAGGCCGGGTGGGCGGTCTCGACGTCCCACACGTCGCGCGAGCGCTCGAGCAGCTCGGCCCCGCGCTCGCGCAGCCGGGCCGGACTCGACGGAGCCGGCTTGTGGCTGACGTTGACCTGGGTGGCGAGCACGACCGACGGGTTGTCGGCCAGCTCGCCCAGCGACTCGGCCGCCCGCAGCAATGCCTTGCCCAGCGGCATCCCGGACGACACGGCCCGCGAGAGCGTGCCGACCACCGCTGCGGCCTGGGTCGCGTCGTGGGCGAGTGCCGCCGCCTCGTCGTGGTCGGTCAGGGCGCGTGCGAGCCGGCGCCCGGTGCGCACGTAGGCCTTCACGCTCCACCCGGTGGTGTGCCAGGCCGCCGAGGCGGCGACCCGGGCCAGCCCGGGCAGCGCGTCGACCGCGGGCGCGAGCGCCTCGGGCACGTGGATGGTCGGCACCGTCGTCGAGCGCGTGCCGCCGTCGTACGCCCCGGGGCCGAAGGCCTTCTCGAGTGCGGCGTCGAGCGCCTGCTCGTAGGCCGGGTCGGGCTCCATGGTGCCGGTCATCGGGCGCTCACCCGACCCCGAAGATCCACAGGTGCAGGAACCCGCCTGCGAGCCCCATGATCGCCCCGTGGGCGTAGAGCATCCACTCGTCCTCCTTGATCGCCGACCGCATCATGTCCACGAAGTCTCGCGGAGGCAGCTCCTTGGTGCGGCGGGCGATCAGCACGCGGATCTTCTCGGCCTGACGCTGGCTGAACTCCGGGTCGCGGAACGGCGTCAGGGTGCGGCCCACCGCCTCCTGCGCGACGGAGTCGCGGATGGTGTCGAACTTGGTCGGCCCGACCGCGACCCGCACGGCCGCCCGGGCCGGGCCGGCGGCCTTGTCGATCGCCGGCCGCAGCGCCGTGGCCAGCATCGAGCGGGTCCGGTCGCCACGCGGCCCGTCGAGCAGGAAGTCGCCGATCCGCTCCAAGGTGATCACGTCGTCGGCGATGATCTGGGCGTAGACCTCGGCGGCCTGCTCCTGGCGTCGCAGGAAGAGGCCGTGCACCTTGATACCGAGGATCCGGCGCGGCTCCGGCGGCTCGAAGATCAGCCACATGCCGAGCGCGTTGGTGACCCAGCCGACGACGACGCCGAGGATCGGCAGCAGCCACCACTGGCCGAAGATGCTGTCCGCGACGGCGACCGGGATCCCGAGCAGGAAGCCGAAGACGAAGCCGAAGGTCACCATCAGGTTCAGCTCGCGCTGGCCGAAGTCGCGGAAGATCCGCACGACCAGGGCGGGGTTCTTCTGGAAGTGGTCGATGACCATGATCTTGGGGTCGAGCAGCTGGTCGATGTGGATGCCGATCTCGGTGGTCACCTTGCCGACGACCTCGGGCAGCTGCGCCTGGACGCGCGTCACGATCGCCTTGCGCACCGGGCGCGGCAGGTCGCGCCACAGCCGGGGGTGCTCGCGGGACATCACCTCGTCGACGAGGTCGGGGATCTCGGGGCGGAAGACGCTGACGATGTGCTCGGCGATCTGATCCGGCTCGAGCTGCTGGTAGAACTCGGCGGGCGTCCCCAGCTTGGCGATCGCCTTGTCGACTGCGATGCTGCCCATCTTGGCCGCGCGCGCCGGCACGATGCCCTGCCACCCGATGCCGCCCTGCAGCAGACCTGGGACCTCCTGCAGCTTGCGCGGCAGCACGGTCGCGAGCTCCTTCATGCCGGGCACGCGCACTCCGTGGAAGCGCACCGGGCTGAAGAGCATCACCAGGCCGGACCAGTTGATCAGCCAGCCGATCACCCCGGTGAAGACCGGGATGGTCAGGAAGTGCACCCAGTGGATGTCACCGACCCACTCGGTCAACCACTCCACCGTTGCACTCCTTCGCAGCACCCCGCGGGGGTGACCGTGATCACCACGTCCGACCGGCGAAGACTAGGGCGCTCGGCGCGCTCCTGACCAGGGAATGCGATCAGGCGTCCGCGCACTCCGTGATGCCGTACTCCGTCAGGGCGGCGTTGGTGTCGGCGAAGGGGCTGTCGGCGGTGAGGAATGCAGCCGGGTCGGCCTCGATCTGGTCGAGCAGGTCCTCGGCGTCGGTGAGGATCCCGTCGAGGAGCTCCTCGTCGCCCTCGGGGAAGCCCAGGTCGCGGATGTCGGAGATCTGGCCGCGGATGCTCGGCACGATGTCGCTGACGATCAGGTCGATCGCCACCTCCTCCGTGGTGGGGTCGGGCAGCTCGTCGGTCGCGTCGTCGCCGGCCTCGCAGATGGCGTCGGCCTGCTCGATGAAGTCGGCCTTGCTGATCGACCCGGCGTCGGTCGATCCCGACGCCGCGTCAGTGGAGGAGTCGTCCGAGGAGTCGTCGGAGCCGCCGCACGCTCCGAGGGTGAGCACCAG
>WLIH01000089.1 GCA_009702305.1 Actinomycetota bacterium
AGAGGGTGCACCCCCGGTCGCGCTCCTCGCTCGTCTCCACGTCGGGACCGCAGGCCTCGGCCTGTCCGAACGTCGCGCCGGCCGCGTGGCGGCGCAGCATCCGGTCGACGACGGTGCCGGTGGCCACTTCGAGAGCGGCGGCCCGGTCTCCTGCGTTGATCGCGTCGACCGTCGCGTTGACGCGACGCATGGCGACGGCCTGCGAGACGGCCTCGCGGGCGACTGTCCGCTCGCCGGCGCGAGCGACGGTCAGGGTGCCCGAGCCGTCGAGAAGGTCGGAGGGGTCCTGCGAGCCGAAGACCGGCGCCGTGAACGGCTGAAACCGCGCGCGCTTGCGATCGGGGAGGCAGGACTGGGGCACGGTGATCCGTACGAGGTTGGAGTCGACCTCGCCCCACGTCGAGGCCACCGTGCAGGCCACGTCGGCGTACGCGTCGCCCGGGCTGGCCTTGCGGAGGAAGGTTCGGATGCCGCCGTCCGGCTTGCGCACCGACGCGACGCTGTAGACCGGCTGGTCGGCGTCACCGGGGAAGTACATGTTCACCTGGGCGACGATCTTGCGCTTGGCCGGGGCCAGCGTCGACATCTCGAAGACGATCTCGACCTTGCGGGCGGCGTTGGTGACCTGGACGTCGACGAAGTCGTACGCCGCACCGCCGGTCGAATCCCCGCTCGGGTCGTCGTGGTGCTCGACGTCGGCGCTGGCCGACGGGGTGACGAGGAAGGCGAGGGCAAGGGCAGGCACGATGGCTCTGCGGAGGCGCGTCATCCGCGCAGGCTAGCCGCGGGATCACGCGATCCAGCGGCCCCGCCGATGTCTTTGCCTAGTGGGCTAGCGGATCTCGACGCTCAGGCTGCCTTCGCTGCGTTCGGTGCCGGTCCGGGCCGAGCGCGGGCTACGGTCCGGCTCCCATCCCCTGCGTTCCACCACCGAGGACCTTCGTGAAGATCGCCACCAGGGCGAGGAGTGCGGCGCTCGTCGTCGCCACGCTCGCTGCTGCCACCCTCGCCGTCGCGCCCCATGCCGAAGCGGCTGACGCCCCGGTCATCAGCGACGTCACGACCATCAACTGGGCCTCCGGCCTCACGCCGTACGTGCCGCTCTACACCTACGTCCAGGTCTCCTTCACCGACTCCACCCCCAGCCCGCTGGCGGACTACCGGGTCAGCGTGGCCGGCATCGGCTCCTTCTCGATCGCGGCACCCGCCTCCACGCCCGGGCTCGCCCTCGTCGTCGACTCGGCCGACCTCAAGTTCGGCCAGTCCTACTCCTACACCGTCGAGGAGCTCAGCGGCATCCAGGTCGTCTCGACCAGTGCCCCGGCGACCTTCACGCTCGACTACGTCCAGGCGGCGACCGAGTACAACAGCTCCTCGGTGCTCGTGAAGGGCACCTACAGCTACTACGCCGGCAAGCCGGCTCGTCTCACGACGGTCGGCGAGTGGGCGCCGGGCACGACGTTCACGACCCAGGTGTGGGTGAGCAAGACCAAGACCTTCACCCAGGCCGACTACGACGCCAACATCGCCGGTGGCGCCTTGGTCGCGCGTTACGAGTCCTCGACCCCGCTCACCTCGTTCAAGCTGCCCAAGGCCCTGATCGGCAAGTACGTCTGGGTCTCGGTCGTCGGCTCGCTGGAGGACAAGGCCGGGGTCACCTTCACCCTGCCTCCCGAGCGGATCATCAAGAAGAAGCGCTAGCCGGCTCAGGTCGCCGGAGGCCCGTGACCCGTCACGTGGTGCCGTCGGCGACCTGGTCGATGCCGCGCACGAGCCAGTCGAGGGTCGCCTCGAAGCGCTCCGGCTGGTCCCACTGGCCCGGCGCGCGCAGGTCGAGCAGGGTGGTGCTGATCGTCCAATGCCCGACGTTGCCGGCGACCTCGATCGCGAAGCGCCGGCGGAAGCCGTGCGCGACCAGCACGTCGATGAGCCGCACGATGTAGGCGACCGTGACGTCGCGATCCTCGAGGGTCATCAGGGCGCCGAGGTAGGGCCGTTCGCGCAGCGCAGCGTGCAGCGTGCGCGCCCAGTCCTTCGTGCTCTCCTGCCACCGGGTGCGAGGGCGGAACTCCAGGTCCATCCCGGCGAAGGCGTGGGCCACGATGCCGCGCTCCATGGCGTCACGGGTGCCGACCAACTGGTAGAGCGTCTTGCTCGAGCACGACAGCCGCGCGGTGAGCGCACGGGCGTTGAGCCCCGGCAGACCGGCCTCGTCGAGGATCTGCAGGCAGGCGTCGTAGATCTGCTCGGCGGTCAGGGACGGCCGGGCCATCAGCTCAGATGTTCGTCGGGATGTGCATGACGGTGCCGCCGTCGACGACGAACTCGGCACCGGTCGCGAACGACGACTCGTCGCTGGCGAGGAAGACGACGAACGCCGCCACCTCCTCGGGCAGCCCCGGTCGCCCGAGCGGGATCGGGATCAGGTCGGCCGGCATCTGGTCGGTGGCGGGAGTGCTGATCCGCCCGGGGTGCAGGGAGTTGACCCGGATGCCGTGGGGGGCGAGCTCCATCGCGACCGACTTGGTGAGGCCGGTCAGACCCCACTTGGAGGCGACGTAGCCATGGGCCCACGGGGTGCCGCGCAGGCCCTCGATCGAGGAGGTGTTGATGATCGAGCCGCCGCCTGCTGCGATCAGCGCGTCGGCCGAGGCGCGGATGCCGAGGAAGGCGCCGGTGAGGTTGACGTCGAGCATCTCGTGCCACTGCTCGGCCTTGTAGCGCTGCAGCTGGCCGCCGTTGAAGATACCGGCGTTGTTGAAGAGCACGTCGAGGCGCCCGAACTCCGCGACGGCGAGAGCGACGGCCGCTCGCCAGTCGTCGTCGCTGGTGACGTCGAGGTGGACGTAGCGAGCGGCGCTCTCACCGAACTCCTGGCACAGCTCGGCCGCGAGTGCCGCGCCCTCCTCGTCGAGCAGGTCGCCGATGACGACCTTCGCGCCTTCGGCCACCAGCATCCGGGCGCTCGCCCCTCCGATGTTGCGAGCGCCGCCGCTGATCAGCACGACCTTGTCCTGTACACGTCCCATGCGCGGGACGATAACATCGTTTTCCATGACCATCCGTGTCGCCCAGGTCGCCACCGGCAACGCCGGCCGCCTCACCCTGCGCCAGCTCATCTCCGATGCCCGTTTCGAGCTGGTCGCCGTCAGCGTCTCCAGCCCCGACAAGGTCGGTCTCGACGCCGGCGAGCTCGCCGGACTCGACGTGTACACCGGCATCGCGGCCGTCGCCGACCTCGATGCCGTCATCGCGGCGGCGCCCGACTGCGTCGTCTACTGCGCGATGGGCGACACCCGCCCGGTGGAGGCCACCAACGACGTGCGCACGCTCCTCGAGGCCGGGATCGACGTCGTCGGCTCCGCGCCCGGCACCTTGCAGTACCCCTGGGGCACGATGCCGCAGAAGGTGATCGACAAGGTCGAGGCCTCGGCCCAGGCCGGTGGCGCCAGCGTCTACATCACCGGCGTCGACCCCGGCTTCGCCAGCGACCTGGTGCCGCTGGCGCTGGCCTCCACCTGCCAGCGCGTGGAGCAGATCAGGTGCTACGAGCTGGCCGACTACGCGACGTACGACGGCGCGGAGGTCATGTTCGACCTGATGGGCTTCGGCAAGCCGGTCACCGACACGCCGCTGCTCTTCCTGCCCGGCGTCCTCGGCCTGGCGTGGGGCACCGCGATCCGGATGATCGCGACCGGCCTGGGCATCGAGATCGACGAGATCGTCGAGCACTGGGAGGCCGAGCCGGCCCCGGAGGGCTACGACATCGCCGCCGGCCGCATCGAGCAGGGCACCATCGCCGCGCTCAAGTTCTCCATCAGCGGGATGGTCGCCGGCCACCCGGCGGTCGTCGTCGAGCACGTCACCCGCACCCGCGACGATCTGCGACCCGACTGGGCGCGACCGGCCGCCGGCGGGGGCTCCTACCGCGTCGAGATCACCGGCGAGCCCAGTTACGTCGTCGACGTCGTGCCGAGCAGCGAGCACGGCGACCACAACCACGCCGCGATCGTCGCCGCGTGCGGCCGGATCGTGAACGCCATCCCGGACGTCCTCGCCGCCCCGCCCGGCATCCGCACCACCCTCGACCTGCCACTGCCTACGGGTCGCGGCACGTACGTCGGGCCGTCGACGACCGCGTAGCGGGGTCCGCGTCGCCATCCGGGATCGTCCGGGATCGGTGTTTCGACGACGTCGGTCCCTCGTCGGATGCTTGGCTTCCGGGTGCGGTCCGACAGCCGGACCCGAGATCGTGGAGGAGCTCCGGATGACCCAGGCCCGTGCCCGACAGTCGCGCACCGTCGTCGCAGCGTTCGTCACGCTCGTCGCGCTGCTGATGACGCTCGTCGCACCCAGCGCCTCGTCGGCTCAGGCCGCCGACCGACTCTCGATCGGTGGGGTGTCGCTGAGCTGTGAGTGCGGTGGCGCCGGCTACCTGTGGGGCTGGCGCATCCTGAGCGTGGAGTTCGACGGTGCGCGGGCCGGACACTCGTATCGAGTACAGGTGAAGGGTGGCCCCTCCGCGGAGGCCACCGTCTACGGGTCCTCCGGCTACGCCCAGCTCTCCCGTGACGACGGCATCACGGCCGGTCGGACCTACCGGCTGACCGTCCAGGAGTTCAAGGGCAAGAAGCTGGTCCGGACCAGCCCGTCGACGTCGTACCGGGTGCCCAAGCCCGTCGGGCATCCCCAGCGGGCAAGCGTCGACTCCGTGACGCAGGGTGGTGAGGAGGTGCTGGTCGCCGGGCAGACCTATCACCTGACCTTCGAGGGCGACTGGGCGGCGGGCACCCGTTTTGCGAGCGGGGTCGACCGCTTCTTCGGCGATGCCTCCCAGGGCGACGAGCGGTTCGGCCACTACGAGGAGGACGGCTACCCGCTTGCGTTCAGCACGAGCAGCGCGTCCCCGATCGTCGAGTTCACTCCCACCGAGGACTTCGTCGGCACGAGCTGGCACATCCTGGTCGTCGGCTACCGGCCACTCGAGAAGGCGGACAAGGATCGCGGTCTGAAGAAGGGCGACCCCGCGCCCGGATCCGAGTGGGGTTACGACTTCACGGTCCGCATCGTCTCCCCGGACGCCACCTGATCGCTCGTGTCGAGCAGTGTCGTGACGGTCGTCTCCAGACGCCGGTCCGCGCCGCGACGGGTGCTGGCGTCGACGATCACGTCGCGACAGCCGTGGCGCTGGTACCGCACGGCGAAGGCCTCGCCGTCGGCGTAGGCGAACCAGATCAGCAGGTCCGAGCCGAGGTCGGCGTTGCAGAACCCGTCGCCGCCCTGGTCTCGGAGCGCTGGGGCCAACTGGTTGATGTCGTCGGCGAGGTCGCTCGCCCCGGAGCGGAGCAGCTCCGGTCGCACGTCCAGGTCGAACTGGCGGCCTCGGCCACCCTGCTCGAGGGCGTTGCACAGTCGGAAGGCGACCGGATCCGGGGGTAGGACGCCGTCGGGTGGGAAGGCCGTTCGCCGCGAGGGTGCCGGGCAGCCGTCCTCGATCTCGGCTGCCGACACCGGGTCGGCACCGATGCCGTAGGTGGCGCTCGGAGGAGGCGGTGCCGGGGCCGCTGTGCCGTCCGACGAGCACCCGGTCGCGACGAGGAGGGCAGCGCAGACCATCGCGCGCAGGGTGCTCGGGCCGGTCATCACCTCATGCTGCGCGCGGACGGTCGCAGCGTCGAGGACGTCGGCGAACCGTTGTCAGACCGCAACGCCGACCGGGGTGGGGAATCGCCTCGGGCCCGGCTCGGTTGGCCACGACATGACCACCGACATCTCGGCCACCCCGTCCGGCACCTATTCGATCGGCGGCGACCTGCCCGTCGTCCGCCTCGGCTACGGCACCATGCAGCTCACCGGCGACGGGGTGTGGGGTCCTCCGAAGGACCACGCCGAGGCGATCGCTGTGCTGCGTCGCTCGGTCGAGCTGGGCATCACGTTCTTCGACACGGCTGACTCCTACGGGCCGGTGGTGGCCGAGGAGCTGCTCGCCGAGGCGCTGCACCCGTACGCCGACGACGTCGTGATCGCGACCAAGGCCGGTCTGACCCGGCAGGGACCGGGCATCTGGACGCCCCTGGGCGTGCCGGCGTATCTGCGCCAGCAGGCCGAGCTGAGCCTGCGCCGCCTCGGCGTCGACGCGATCGACCTCTTCCAGTTGCACCGCATCGACGCGGCCGTCCCGCTCGAGGACCAGGTGGGCGAGCTGCGCGACCTGCAGGCGGAGGGCAAGATCCGCCATATCGGCCTCTCCGAGGTCAGTGTCGAGGAGCTCGAGGCCGCGCGGGCGATCGCCCCGATCGCGAGCGTGCAGAACCGCTTCAGCCTCGGCACCCGCAACGCCGACGACCTGCTGGCCCACTGCGAGACCCACGACATCGCCTTCATCCCGTGGCGCCCGGTCGCCGACCACACCGGCGACGCCGGTCCGCTCGCCGACATCGCGCAGGCCCACGGCGCCACGCTCACTCAGATCGCGCTGGCGTGGCTGCTCCACCTCTCGCCCGTGATGCTGCCGATCCCCGGCACTTCGCGGGTCGCCCACCTGGAGCAGAACACCGCTGCTGCGGCGATCGAGCTGAGCGATCTCGAGGTCGCGACCCTGAGCAGCCTCGGCGGCCGCTGACCCTCGGCCGCTGACCCTCGGGCGCGGACTCTCCCGGCGGCCTCCAGCCCCGGGGCGGGATCTGGTCGCTAGCCCCACCGCGCTGCCCAGCATCGCGGAGTCCTGGTACGTCAAGCTCCACCTGCCTGCGCTCGTCCCTGGTCAGCCCGAGCTGCCCGACCTCGACCTCCCGGCGGTCCCGGACCTGTGTGCGCTGCCGATCGGCTGCGAGTCGCTGCCGGAGCTGTCGCTGCCGGCGGTGCCCGACCTCGGACTGCCCATCACGGTGCCGACCGAGCTGCCCGACGACCTGGCCGACGTGATCTATCCCGCTGACACCCTCCACCTGGAGCTCAATGCCGGTCGCCCGACGGCCCGGGCGTTCATCGTCCCCGACCTCACGCAGCTGCCGGTGGGCGCGCGCGTCACCGGCGGCGAGTTGGTCTTGCCGGTCAACACGGAGGCCACGTCGGGCAACCGCGCGGTCGAGTCCGCCCACTTCGACGCCTGCCTGACGACCAGTGCCGTCACCGACGGTCAGCACGGCCGCCTGAGTCGCGCTCCGACGTACGACTGCGAGGCAGCCCTGTCGTCGGCGACCTATCGCCCGAAGACCGGCGACTTCGTCGTCGACCTCGGCCCCTTCATCACGCAGTGGTACGCCGGCGAGCCCAACTTCGGGGTCGCACTGCTGCCCACCGCGGTGGACGACCCGGCCGACGCCGCCACGACCGCGACGACGTGGCACGTCGCGCTCAACGGCTCCCGCATCGCCACGGGAGAGCCGTCCGTATCGTTGCTGCGCTATGAGGTGGCCGACACGACCGAGCCGACCGACGAGCCCACCACTGACCCTGACGGTGACGGCAGCTCCTCGGCCACCGGGGGCGGCATCGTGACGCCGACCCCGCCGATCGCGCAGGCGCCAGCGGTGGCACCGACCACGCCGGAGCCGGCCGCGCCCGCCGAGGCGCTGGCCCCGGCGCCGTACGCCCTGCTCACCAGCCCCTGGTACACCTACCGCGGCGTGATCTTCTTGCCGCTGGCCTTTCTCGTCACCCTCAGCCTGACCGGCCGCTCGCTGACCCGACCACTGGGTCGTCTCGCGATCGCTCGCCGAGCGTGACTCGGTCGTCCGGTGCGCGCTCGCTGCGGGTAGCGGCGGGTGTCCGCGGATAGTCAGGGACCTTCGGTCCGCCGCTGAGGCGTGTGACCGGTGCCGAAGGTCCCTGATTATCCCGGCGGGCGGACGGTGGTTGCCGCCCCACGGCTCTTAGTAAAGAATGCGATGTTCGTGGTCTGGTCTGTCTGAAGTGGAGTCTCTCGTGCCTGGTGTGTCGATGTCGCGGTCACGCCGCGTGGTGCTCTCCCTGGCGGTGATGGCGACGTCGGCCACCGGTGTGCTCGTCACCGCTCCCGTCGTCCAAGCCCGCCCGGCTCAGAAGATCGTCGCCTGCTTCGACACCTCGACCGGCGAGCTGCGATTGATCAAGGCCAAGGGCGAGACCGTCGGCGCGACGCCCTGCCGCAACGACGAGCTCCGCATCACGTGGAACATCCGCGGCCCTCGCGGTGCGACCGGTGCCGCAGGTGCCACTGGTGCTGCGGGCGGGGCGGGCATCGCCGGGCCGACCGGCGTGACCGGTCCCGCCGGCGCCGCGGGCGCGACCGGTGCCACCGGTGCGACTGGAGTGGCCG
>WLIH01000009.1 GCA_009702305.1 Actinomycetota bacterium
AGGACCTCCTCGACGCCGCCGACCTGCTGGCCGGCGAGCTGGTGCACATCGTCGACATCACCAACGGCGCGCGCCTCGAGACCTACACGATCGCCGGCGAGCGTGGCTCCGGTGTGATCGGGATCAACGGCGCCGCCGCCCGCCTCGTGCACCCGGGGGACCTGGTGATCCTGATCGCCTACGGCCAGCTCGAGACCGCCGAGGCGCGCGAGCTCAAGCCGCACGTCGTCTTCGTCGACGCCGACAACAAGATCCTCGCGACGGGCTTCGACCCCGCCGAGGCGATCGCGGGCTCCGGCCTGGTCCGCGGCGACCTGGTCGCCGGACGCTGACCGACCTGATGCCTCCTGCCCCCGTACGCCGCGTGCCCGGCCGCCTCGCGGCGCCGGCGCCCGGCTGGAGCACGTCGGCCGACGTGGTCGTCATCGGCTCCGGGATCGCCGGCCTGACCGCCGCGCTGCGCCTCAAGGACCAGGTCGACAAGGTCCTCGTGGTCACCAAGGACGTGCTCGCCGCCGGCTCGACCCAGTGGGCTCAGGGCGGCATCGCCGCGGCCCTCGGACCGGGCGACACCCCCGACGAGCACGAGCTCGACACGCTCGTGGCCGGTGCGGGTGCCTGCGACGCCGAGGCGGTGCGGGTGCTGGTCACCGAGGGGCCGGAGGCGGTCCGCGAGCTGATCGCGCTGGGGGCGCAGTTCGACCATGACCCCGACGGCGAGCTCTCGCTGACCCGCGAGGGCGGACACCACCGCGACCGCATCGCCCACGCCGGCGGCGACGCCACGGGCGCCGAGATCCAGCGGGCCCTGATCGCCGCGGTCGCCGCGTCGCCCGAGATCGAGGTCGTGCAGCACGCCCTCGCGGTCGACCTGCTCCTCGCCGACGACGGCGGGGTGGCGGGCCTGACCCTCCACGTCATGGGGGAGGGCCAGCGCGACGGGGTCGGCGCCGTCCGGTGCCGAGCCGTCGTGCTCGCGAGCGGTGGCCTCGGACAGGTCTTCTCGCAGACCACCAACCCCGCCGTCTCGACGGGCGACGGCATGGCGGTCGCGCTGCGCGCCGGCGCGACCTTGCGCGATCTGGAGTTCGTGCAGTTCCACCCGACGGTGATGTACCTCGGCCCCGACTCGCGCGGCCAGCAGCCGCTGATCTCCGAGGCGGTGTGGGGCGAGGGTGCCTTCCTCGTCGACTTCGAGGGCGAGCGCTTCATGCAGGGGGTCCACGAGCTCGCCGACCTCGCGCCGCGCGACGTCGTCGCCAAGGCGATCATGCGCCGGATGCTCGACACGGCGCACCCGCACATGTGGCTCGACGCGACCCACCTGGGCGAGGCCTTCTGGGAGCGCCGCTTCCCGACGATCCTGGCGACCGCGCGCTCCCACGGCGTCGACCCGGTCACCGAGCTGATCCCCGTCGCCCCGGCCTGCCACTACGCCTCGGGCGGGGTCCGCACCGACCTGTGGGGCCGCTCCGACGTGCCCGGCCTCTACGCCACCGGGGAGGTCGCGTGCTCGGGCGTCCACGGCGCCAACCGGCTCGCCTCCAACTCGCTGCTCGAGGGTCTGGTCTTCTCCCGCCGCATCGCCACCGTGCTGCCCGCCGAGCTGCGCCCGTGGTCCGACCCCGCCACCGACACCCGCACGGCCGGGCTGGTGGCCGGCTCGGTGCGCCGCGAGCTGCAGGAGGTCATGACCTCGCGCGTCGGCGTCCTGCGCAACGCCGCCGGGCTCGACGA
The DNA here is from genome assembly GCA_009702305.1 of Actinomycetota bacterium. Classification (GTDB taxonomy): domain Bacteria; phylum Actinomycetota; class Actinomycetes; order Propionibacteriales; family Nocardioidaceae; genus Nocardioides. The sequence goes on from WLIH01000009.1 coordinate 1,738, forward strand.
GGCCGCCGCCGTGCTCGACAAGCTCGCGGGCGTCAGCGCCGACGCGATCGAGCTGGCTGCCTGGGAGACCACGAATCTGATCACCATCGGCGCCGCCCTCGCCGACTCCGCCGCGTTGCGCGAGGAGACCCGGGGCTCGCACTGGCGCGACGACTTCCCCGAGCGCGACGACGCGCGATGGGCCGGGCACTTCGACGTCGTGATGCGCGACGGCACGACCTCGGTGAGCTTCGAGCCGGCGCCGGCCACGGACGGAGACCAGTCATGACGATCGCCCGCACGGCGTACGACGCCCTCCCCGGCGTCGTGCACGACGAGCTCGCCGCAGCCGACCTCGACGGTCGGGCGATCTACGCCGCGATCGAGTCGGCGCTGGAGGAGGACCTGCCCGCGGTGGAGGGCGGCGTCGACGTCACGAGTGCGGCGACGATCGGCGCGGCGGCGCGCGGGGTCGCCGACTTCGGCGCGCGCGACGCCGGTGTGGTCGCGGGGCTGACGGTCGCCGCGATGGTCTTCCACTACGTCATGGGCGACGACGTCGAGATCACCGCGCGGCTGGCCGACGGCACCCGGGTCGCGCCCGGTGACGTGGTCATGCGCGTGGCCGGGCCGACGCGCGGGCTGCTGACCGCGGAGCGCACCGCCCTCAACTTCGCGAGCCACCTCTCGGGAGTCGCGACCGCGACCGCCGCTTGGGTCGACGCCCTGGAGGGCACCCGGGCGCGTGTGCTCGACACCCGCAAGACGCTGCCCGGCTACCGCGCCCTGCAGAAGTACGCCGTGCGCTGCGGCGGAGGGGTCAACCACCGCTTCAGCCTCTCGGACCGCGCGATGGTCAAGGACAACCACGTCGTCGCAGCCGGCGGGGTCGTGCCGGCCTACGAGGCCGTGCGCGCGGCGTACCCGCACCTGCGGGTCGAGGTCGAGGTCACCGACCTCGACCAGCTGCGCGAGCTGCTGGCGGTCGGCTGCACCGAGATCCTGCTCGACAACATGGCGACGGAGACGATGGCCGAGGCGGTGCGCCTCACCGCGGGCCGCGCGGTCCTCGAGGCCTCGGGCGGGCTCACCTTCGACCGGGCGCGCGAGGTCGCCGAGACCGGGGTCGACTTCATCTCGGTCGGCGCGCTCACCCACTCGGTCAAGGTCTTCGACATCGGCATGGATCTGCGATGAGCCTGCTCGCCGCCGACATCGGCAACAGCCACACCGTCCTCGGCCTGCTCGACGACGGCGAGGTCGGGGCCGACTGGCGGATCGCGACCGACGAGCGGCACACCTCGGACGAGTGGGCCGTGCTGCTGCGCGGCCTGCTGGGACGTCGGCTCGACGACGTCGACGGCATCGCCGTCTGTGCGACCGTGCCGGCCGTCCTGCACGAATGGCGCGACATGCTCGCCCGCCACTTCCCGGACGTGCCGCACGTGGTCGTCGAGCCGGGTGTGCGCACCGGGGTGCCGGTGCTCATGGACAACCCGCGCGAGGTCGGCTCGGACCGCATCATCAACGCCCTGGCGGTCGCGACGACCTTCGGCGGGCCGGCGATCGTCGTCGACTTCGGCGGCACGGCGACGACCTTCGACGTGGTCAGCGACAAGGGACAGTACGTCGGCGGTGCGATCACCCCGGGTATCGAGATCTCGCTGGAGGCCCTCGGGCGACGCGGCGCCCAGCTGCGCAAGGTCGAGCTCGTCCGCCCGCGCACGGTCATCGCCAAGAACACCGTCGAAGCCCTGCAGTCCGGCATGGTCTTCGGCGTCGCGAGCCAGGTCGAGGGCATGGTGGCCCGGATGATCGCCGAGCTCGACGCCGATCCCCACGACGTGCGGGTGATCGCGACCGGATATCTCGCCGGACTCGTGCTCGACGAGTGCCGATGCTTCACCGATCACGAGCCGTGGTTGACGCTGCTCGGTCTCGAGATGGTTTTCCAGCGCAATCGAGCCTGAGTTCTTTACTATTATCGTCATGCTGATCCTGACGATAGATCGATGTCAGGCCGCGAATTGATCCGTTGTGAATTCCCGTGGCATTATCGGTATAAATTCTTTGATCTCCGCGTCTCCTTTTCGCGGCGACGGGACGACCGAGGGAATTGATCGTTATGGCGCAGAAGATCCACATCGTGCTCGAGGACGACCTCGACGGCTCCGAGGCCACCCAGACCGTCACCTTCGGTCTCGACGGCACGTCCTACGAGATCGACCTCAACGACGCTCACGCGGCCGAGCTGCGCGAGGCGCTGGCGGGTTACGTCGGCCACGCGCGCCGCGTCGGCTCGGCTCCGCGCCGCGGTGCCCGCAAGGCGGCCTCCGCCGCGGGCGGTCCCTCGGCGCGCGAGATCCGCGAGTGGGCGAGCGCCAACGGCCACGAGGTCCCCGACCGTGGTCGGATCTCCGCCGACGTGCGTGAGGCCTACGACGCAGCGCACTGACCGCCGAGGCTGCCAGCATCGGAGCCAGCATCGGAGCCGGGGTCGCGTGTTCGCTCACAGCGGATGGCCCTTCCCAGGCTTTCGGGAACGCGTAGGCTGAGCGCGGGGTTGGACACGCCGTACCCTCCCTCCACCCTGGAGCGGACGGAGCCCCCGAAGTTCAGGAGCGATGCGCATGTTCGAGCGGTTCACAGATCGAGCCCGCCGGGTGGTCGTGCTGGCCCAGGAAGAGGCCCGCATGCTCTCCCACAACTACATCGGGACCGAGCACATCCTGCTCGGCCTGATCCACGAGGGAGAGGGCGTCGCCGCCAAGGCGTTGGAGTCCCTCGACATCTCGCTCGAGGCCGTGCGCGCCCAGGTCGAGGAGATCATCGGCCAGGGTCAGCAGGCGCCGAGCGGCCACATCCCGTTCACGCCGCGGGCCAAGAAGGTCCTCGAGCTCTCGCTGCGCGAGGCGCTGCAGCTCGGCCACTCCTACATCGGCACCGAGCACATCCTGCTCGGCCTGATCCGCGAGGGCGAGGGTGTCGCCGCCCAGGTGTTGCAGAAGCTCGGCGCCGACCTCAACCGCGTCCGCCAGCAGGTCATCCAGCTGCTCTCCGGCTTCCAGGGCAAGGAGTCGTCTCAAGCCGCCGCCGCGACCGGCGCGAGCGGTGATGCACCGTCGTCGTCGCTGGTGCTCGACCAGTTCGGCCGCAACCTCACCCAGGACGCCCGTGAGGGCAAGCTCGACCCGGTCATCGGTCGCGAGCAGGAGATCGAGCGGGTCATGCAGATCCTCTCGCGCCGCACGAAGAACAACCCCGTCCTGATCGGAGAGCCCGGCGTCGGCAAGACGACGATCGTCGAGGGCCTGGCCCAGGACATCGTCAAGGGCAACGTGCCCGAGACGCTCAAGGACAAGCAGATCTACACCCTCGACCTCGGCGCTCTCGTGGCCGGCTCCCGCTACCGCGGAGACTTCGAGGAGCGGCTTAAGAAGGTGCTCAAGGAGATCCGCACCCGCGGCGACATCGTGCTGTTCATCGACGAGATCCACACCCTCGTCGGCGCCGGTGCAGCCGAGGGCGCCATCGACGCCGCCAGCATCCTCAAGCCGATGCTCGCCCGCGGCGAGCTGCAGACCGTCGGCGCCACCACCCTCGAGGAGTACCGCAAGTACCTCGAGAAGGACGCCGCCCTCGAGCGCCGCTTCCAGCCGATCCAGGTGGCCGAGCCGTCGATCGCGCACACCATCGAGATGCTCAAGGGTCTGCGTGACCGCTACGAGGCCCACCACCGCGTCACGATCACCGACGAGGCGCTGGTCTCGGCTGCGACGCTGGCCGACCGCTACATCTCCGACCGCTTCCTGCCGGACAAGGCGATCGACCTGATCGACGAGGCCGGCTCGCGCCTGCGGATCCGCCGGATGACGGCTCCCGCCGACCTGCGCGAGTACGACGACAAGATCGGCGAGGTCCGCCAGCGCAAGGAGGCCGCGATCGACGGCCAGGACTTCGAGGCCGCCGCTCGTCTGCGCGACGAGGAGAAGCAGCTGATCCTCAAGAAGTCCGAGCGCGAGAAGCAGTGGCGCGCGGGCGACATGGACGAGGTCGCCGAGGTCGACGAGGAGCTGATCGCCGAGGTGCTGGCCGTCGCGACCGGCATCCCGATCGTCAAGCTCTCCGAGGCCGAGTCCACCCGCCTGCTCAACATGGAGGACGAGCTCCACAAGCGCGTCATCGGTCAGCACGAGGCCGTCAAGGCACTCTCGCGGGCGATCCGTCGCACGCGCGCCGGACTCAAGGACCCCAAGCGCCCCGGCGGGTCGTTCATCTTCGCCGGGCCCTCGGGCGTCGGCAAGACGTGGCTATCGAAGACGCTCGCCGAGTTCCTCTTCGGTGACGAGGACTCGCTGATCCAGCTCGACATGAGCGAGTTCAGCGAGAAGCACACGGTGTCGCGGCTCTTCGGCTCGCCGCCCGGATACGTCGGTTACGAAGAGGGCGGCCAGCTCACCGAGAAGGTGCGCCGCAAGCCGTTCTCGGTCGTGCTCTTCGACGAGGTCGAGAAGGCGCACCCCGATATCTTCAACAGCCTGTTGCAGATCCTCGAAGAAGGTCGTCTGACCGATTCGCAGGGCCGGGTGGTGGACTTCAAGAACACCGTCATCATCATGACCACCAACCTCGGCACCCGCGACATCAACAAGTCGGTGCACCTGGGCTTCAACCAGAGCGGCGACGCGGCCGGCTCCTACGACCGGATGAAGAGCAAGGTGGCCGAGGAGCTCAAGCAGCACTTCCGCCCCGAGTTCCTCAACCGAGTCGACGAGATCATCGTGTTCCCGCCGCTCTCGCGCGAGCAGATCGTCCACATGGTCGACAACATGATCGCCTCGGTCGAGCTGCGCATGCGCGACCGCGACATGAAGCTCGAGCTCACCCAGGCGGCCAAGAACCTCCTGGCCGAGCGAGGCTTCGACCCGGTGCTGGGCGCGCGTCCGCTGCGGCGCACGATCCAGCGCGAGATCGAGGACGTGCTCGCCGAGAAGATGCTCTTCGGCGAGGTCGGCCCGGGTCAGATCGTCCTGGTCGACGTCGACGGCGAAGGTCCGGCTGCGTCGTTCACGTTCGAGGGCCAGCGCATCGGCGAGCTGCCCGATGTGCCGCCGTTCGAGACCGCCGACCTCGGCGCGGACCTGGGTGAGAGCGTCCGCGAGGACGACGAGCCCGGTCCGATCGACGTGCCCAAGTCCGAGGACTGACCTCGGTCCCACCCGCTCCACCACGACGGCCCCTCCCGCTCCGGGAGGGGCCGTCGTGCATCGTCGGGCACCCGACCCAGGGGAGGGCGGGGGTTGGCGGGCGAGGGTGGGCGAGTCAGGGCAGGGACCAGGTGTCGTCGGAGACCTGCACGACCAAGCCGTCGCCGACCAGCCCGGCCAGGCAGCGACCCCGCTGATCGGCGTCGGCCCAGGTGGCGTCGAGAGCGGAGCGGTGCACCGGGCCGTGCTGCTCGCGCAGCACGGCGAGCAGCCGCCCGCGGCACTGCCGGTCGGTGCCGGCCCAGGTCTGCACCTTGCGCGGGGGCCCGTCGTACGCCGGGTGCCCGGCCAGGTGCCAGCGGCAGCGATCGGCCACCGGGCAGGCTGCGCAGCGCGGGCTGGTCGCCGTGCAGACCAGGGCGCCGAGCTCCATCACCGCGACCGCCCAGGTCGCCGCCGTCGCCTCGTCGTCGGGCAGCACGGCGGTCGCCAGGTCGCGCTCGGCGCGGGTGAGCGAGGTGCCGGGCAGCTCGACGCCTGCCAGGGTGCGGGCGAAGACCCGTCGCACGTTGGTGTCGAGCACCACGTGGCGCCGGCCGAAGGCGAAGCTCGCGATCGCAGCTGCCGTGTAGTCGCCGATCCCGGGCAGGGCGATCAGGTCGTCGTAGTCGCTCGGCACCTCGCCGCCGTGGTGCGCCACGATCGCGGTCGCTGCCGCGTGCAGCCGCAGCGCCCGCCGCGGGTAGCCCAGGCGGCCCCAGCCACGCACGGCCTCGCCGGTGGGCTCGGCCGCCAAGGCGGCCGGAGTCGGCCAGCGGCGCAGCCACTCCCCGTGCACCGGCAGCACGCGCGCCACCGGCGTCTGCTGGAGCATGAACTCCGAGACCATGACCGACCACGCGCTCGCGTCCGGCGAGCGCCACGGCAGCTCGCGGGCATGGGCGTCGTACCAGTCCAGGATCGGGGCGTGCAGCTCGCTCATCGCGATCATTGTGTCCGCAGCGCCGGCTCGCCGGAGTGGCACCCGGCTGCGGAGCCTGCTGCTGGTTAGCGTGGAGCCATGACGTCGCTGACTCGGGGGCCGCTGCCTGCCTCGGTGTACTGGCGTCGTCGCGCCCTCATCGGCACCCTCGCGCTCCTGCTGGTCGTGCTGTTCGCGAAGGTGCTCGGCGCCGGCAGCGACGGCTCCTCCGACGAGGACCCGGGCGCTGCGAGCCTGGCGGCCGCGGGGCCGACCAGCTCGGGGGATGACCGTCCGCGGCGCAAGCGCACCGACCGGGCCAGCGCCTCCCCGGACGAGGGTCCGAGCGTGCGTCCCGACCGTGCGGCGTCGTCGTCGGCTCCCGTGCTGGCGATCCCCGACGGCACCTGCGACGACAGCGACATCCGGGTCACCCCGGAGGTCGGCAGCGCGGTGGCGGGACGCCCGGTCGATCTGCGGATCAACTTGCGGACCCTGGTCTCGGAGGCCTGCACCTGGCAGGTCTCACCTCGGCAGCTGACGGTCAAGATCACCTCGGGCGAGGACGACATCTGGTCGAGCCGTGAGTGCCCGCGCGCGGTGCCGACCCAGGACGTCGTGGTCCGACGCGAGGCGACGACGACGATCGACCTGATCTGGGACGGCCGTCGCTCCGACGAGGACTGCAGCCGCCTGACCGCGTGGGCGATGCCCGGCTACTACCACCTGGCCGCGTCGGCGCTGGCCGGTGAGCCCTCCGACGTGCAGTTCGAGCTGGCGACGCCGACCGCGGCCGTGATCACCCGCACCGCGGAGCCGACCAGCAAGCCCTCGCGCTAGACGTAGCGCTCGAGGATGGTCGACTCGGCCAGCCGCGAGAGGCCCTCGCGCACGCTGCGGGCTCGCAGCTCGCCGACACCCTCGACGGCCTGCAGGTCGTCGATGCCGGCGGAGAGCAGCTTCTGCAGCGTGCCGAAGTGCTCGACCAGCCGATCGACCACGGTGCTGGGCAGCCGGGGCACCTTGGCGAGCAGGCGGTAGCCGCGGGGAGCCACGGCGCCGTCGAGATGCTCGCCGTTGCCGAGGCCGAGCACCCGGGCGGTGGCGGCCGGGTCGACGAGCTCGGTCGGCGAGAGCGCCTCGAGCTTGCTGAGCAGCTCCTCGGAGCTCTTGCTGCGCCGACCGGACGGCAGGTAGTCGCGCACCACCAGCTCGCGCTCCGCGTCGACGCCGGTGATCAGCTCCTCGAGCTGCAGCGAGAGCAGGCGTCCGTCGGTGCCGAGCTCGAGCACGTAGTCCTCGATCTCGCGCGCGATCCGGATCACCATCTCGAGTCGCTGGGCTACGACGGCGACGTCGCGCACGGTGACCAGGTCCTCGATCTCGAGTGCGGACAAGGTGCTCGAGACCTCGTCGAGGCGCAGCTTGTAGCGCTCCAGGGTGGCCAGTGCCTGGTTGGCACGCGACAGGATCTGGCCGGAGTCCTCGAGCACGTGGCGGGTCTCACCGACGTAGGCCGCGATGATCTGCATCGACTGCGACACCGAGATCACCGGGAATCCGGTCTGCTTGGCGACCCGGTCGGCGGTGCGGTGCCGGGTGCCGGTCTCCTCGGAGTGGATCGTGTGGTCGGGCATCAGGTGCACAGCGGCCCGGATGATCCGGGTGATGTCCTTGTCGATGATGATGCCGCCGTCCATCTTGGCCAGCTCGCGCAGGCCGGTGGCGGTGAACGGCACGTCGAGGTGGAAGCCGCCGGTGGAGATGGCGTCGACGCTCTTGTCGTGCCCGATGACGATCAGGGCGCCGGTGCGGCCTCGCAGGATGCGCTCGAGGCCGTCGCGCAGCGACGTGCCGGGGGCGATCGAGGCGAGGGTCTCGCGCAGACGCAGCGTCTCGTCGGACCGCTCGATGGCCACGGGGACCTCCCTGTCAGCAGCGCACCCGGCCGCTGGGCCCAATCCTAAGGCTCAGACATCCTGGACCGGACGAAGACTCGGCGATGCGTCCGACGAGCCGGCGGACGCCGACGTGCGCGGCGCGAGCTGCAGCAGGCGCAGGGCGGAGGCGACGTCGGGGCAGTCGAGGACCCGCATGCCGTCGACAGTCCACGACTCGGGCGAGCGGGCCGCCGGGCGTGCGCCCGGCTCGGTGGGGACGACCGCGACCTTGAAGCCGAGACGGGCGGCCTCCGCGATGCGCTGCGGCAGGTCGCGCACCCGGCGCAGCTCCCCGGCCAGGCCGATCTCGGCCATCGCGACCACCCCGAGTGGCGGTGCCACGCCGACGGTGGCCGAGGCGAGCGCGATCGCGACCGCCAGGTCGCTGGCCGGCTCGTGCAGCCGCGCGCCGCCGACCGTCGAGGCGAAGACGTCGTGCGCGTGGAGCCGCACCCCGCAGTGCTGCTGGAGCACGGCCAGCACCATGGCGACCCGGGAGCCGTCGAGCCCCGACGTCGTGCGCCGGGGGCGCTCCATCGCCGAGGGCGTCACCAGCGCCTGCACCTCGGCGAGCATCGGGCGCCGGCCCTCCATGGTGACCGCCACGCAGGTGCCGGCGACGCGACCATGGTGCTGCTCGACGAAGAGCCCGGTCGGGTCGGCGACGGCGGTGATGCCCTCCGGCCCGAGGTCGAAGCAGCCGACCTCGTCGACCGGCCCGAAGCGATTCTTCATGGCGCGCAGCATCCGGAAGCGGGAGTTGCGGTCGCCCTCGAAGTGGAGCACGACGTCGACCAGGTGCTCGAGCACCCGCGGGCCCGCGATCGACCCGTCCTTGGTGACATGGCCGACCAGGACGGTGGTGATGTTGCGGGTCTTGGCCACCCGGATCAGGGCGGCCGCGACCTCCTTGACCTGGGTGACCCCGCCCGGCACGCCCTCGATGCCGGAGGCGCCGATCGTCTGCACCGAGTCGACGACCAGCAGGGTCGGCCGCACCTCCTCGATGTGGGTCAGCACCGCACCGAGGTCGGTCTCGGCCGCGAGGTAGAGCTCGTCGTGCACCCCGCCCGTCCGGTCGGCGCGCAGCCGGACCTGGGAGGCGGACTCCTCGCCGGTGACGTAGAGGGTGCGCTGGCGGTGTCGCGCGGTCTGGGCCGCGACCTCCAGGAGCAGGGTGCTCTTGCCGACCCCGGGCTCGCCGGCGAGCAGGATCGCGGCGCCCGGCACCAACCCGCCGCCCAGCACGCGGTCGAGCTCGGGGACGCCGCTGGGACGCGAGGTCGACTCCTCGACGCTGACCTGGCCGATCGGCACCGCCGCCCGCGTCACCGGCCCGGCGCTGGCGCGCAGGGCCGGCGCCGCCGTCTCGGCCACCGAGCCCCAGGCCTGGCACTCGCCGCACCGGCCGACCCACTTGGAGGTCTCCCAGCCGCACTCGCTGCAGCGCAGGGTGGGGCGGGACGCTGTCTTGGCCATGGCGCAGACGCTAGGCGATGGCGCCGACAGTGCGGCGCACGCCGGGCGACTTCACCCACAGGGACCGGCGACGTGGGGGCGCAGCGTCGCTATCCTGACCTTTGGATCGATCCAGGCCGCCCGTCGGGCGCCGAGCGCAGGAGGTGTCACGTGTCGCGTCTGCCCGGCCGTGCGCCCACCGCACCGCCCACCCTCGCCGATGTGGCCGAGCGCGCGGGCGTCTCGCGCCAGACGGTCTCGAACGCCGTCAACAACCCCGACCTGCTGCGCGCCGACACTCTCGAGCGGGTCCAGCTCGCGATCGCCGAGCTGGGCTATCTGCCCAACCGCGCGGCCCGCAACCTGCGCACCCGCGCCTCCCACTTGGTCGGTCTGCGGATCAACGCCGCCCAGGAGGGCACCGCCAACGCCACGATGGACCGCTTCGTGCACTCGCTGGTCGACGCCTCGCGCGAGGCGGGCTATCACGTGCTGCTCTTCACCGGCGACCCCCTCGACCCGCTGACGGGCTACGACGACCTGCTGCGCTCGACGGCGGTCGACGCCTTCGTGGTCACCGACACCTACCTCGGCAACCCCCAGGCCAGTTGGCTGCGCGAGCGGCGGGCGCCGTTCGTCGCCTTCGGCCGGCCCTGGGACAACCCGTCCGCGACCCATCCCTGGGTCGACGTCGACGGCGCCGCCGGCTGCGAGCTGGCCACCCAGCACCTGCTCGAGCGCGGGCACCGCCGGATCGCGTGGATCGGGTGGCGCAAGGACTCCTGGATCGGCGAGGATCGTCGCTCGGGCTGGCACCGCGCGATGAAGTCGCGCGACCTGCCGACCACCGGCCTCGCCTCCCGGGTCGAGGACACGGTGGCCAGCGGCCGTGGGGCCAGCGAGGTGCTGCTCGACGAGGCCCAGCCCTCCGCCTTCGTGTGCGCCTCCGACACCCTCGCGATGGGGGTGCTGCACACCCTCGCCGACCGCGGCCTGGTCGCCGGTCGCGACATCGCGGTCGTCGGCTTCGACGACTCCCAGGTGGCCCAGGTCGTGCGGCCCGGCCTGACCTCGGTGCGTCAGCCGTTGGAGGAGGTCGCCATGGAGGTCGTCAAAGGCCTCGAGGGTCTCCTCGGGCATCCCCCTGCCCCGGGTCGCGGCGTCCTGCTCACCCCGACCCTCGCCATGCGCGGATCCAGCTAGTAGCTCTTCGACCAGAGGTTGACGGCGTAGTCGACCTCGGTCCCCTCGTGCTCGGCGAGCACCTGCTCGGCCACCGGACCGGGCAGCTCGATGCGCACCACGGCCTCCAGGTCGGCCCGGCCGGCGAAGGACCAGCGGATGTCGACCGGCGTGCGGCTCCAGCCGCGGGTCGACCAGAAGCGCTCGGTCACCTCGGGAGGGTCCAGGTGCGGGTAGCCGCGGCGGAACCACCCGCCGAACGTCGAGCGGCTGGCGTCGTTGTCGATCACGAACGCCGTGCCTCCGCGGCGTACGACGCGGTCCAGCTCGACGAGCCCTGGCTCGCAGCCGCGGCCGAAGAAGTAGGCCCAGCGGGCGTGCACGACGTCGACGCTCCGGTCCGGCAGCGGCACGGCCTGGGCGGTGCCCTGGAGCACGGTGACGTGAGGAGCCGAGCGCGCACGACGGCGCGCCAGCGCGACCAGGTCGGGATGCGGCTCGACGCCGATCACGGCCGCTGCGTCTGCGGCGAAGCGCGGCAGGTGGAAGCCGGTGCCGCAGCCGAGGTCGAGCACGGTGCGCCCGGTCCAGTCGGCGAGGGCACGCATCGCCGACTCGAGCCGGCCGTCGGGGTCGACGGCGTGGTTCTCGATCTCGTAGGTGGCCGGGTGCTGCCAGATGTTGGGGCTCGGGACGGCCCCCGGCGATGGGCGGCTCAGAGGCGGACGAGGCCCGAGGGCGTCTGGACCTGCACGGCGATGATGCCCGGCGTGCCGTGCGGGGCGACCCACTCGACCTTCACGTCCTCCAGGGGCGCCTCGACCGTCTCGCCGAGCCACTCGCTGACCCGCTGCGGGTCGCCGGCGATCTCCAGGCAGGCCAGGGAGAAGGAGCCGTCCGAGCCCTGGCTGGGGTGCAGGTCGCCCGGCACCTCCCACTGGATGAAGTAGGGCAGCTGGGGGTCGGCGATCAGGCCGTTGACGCCGATCTGCTTCCAGCGCAGCTCCGTGCCGTCGGGGCGGTGCCGGCTGCCGCGGACGGCCTGGCGGCCCAGGCGCTCCTCGGCGACGCTGATGTCGTCGACGGCCACCGCCCAGCCGAGCCAGCCGCCGCCGAGGGCCGAGCGGGCGCGCACGGCCTGGCCGAACGGCGCCTTGTCGGAGGCAGGGTGGTCGAGCACCTCGACGATCTCGAGGTAGGTGCCGCCCGAGAGCGGCAGCGTCATGTTGCGGGTGCCGAAGCGGGGGTGCACACCGCCGTCGGTGAACTCTCGGCCGAGCAGTCCGCCGATCCGCTGGGCGGTGCTGGCCAGGCCGTCGGGCCCCGAGGCGTAGGAGAGATGGTCCAGGCGCATAGGACGATTCTGAACAACCCCTGAGAGCGCCCGGTCGGCGGGGTGGGGGTCTCTTGACGTCGAGATGTCGCCCGGAGCCGGGGTGCGGTCAGCGCGGGTCGGCCGGGTGCAGCGCCAGGGCCGAGCGCGAGCGCAGGTGCGCCTCGCAGTGCCGCACCAGCTCGGCGTACGCCGCGGCGCCCATCAGCTCGGTGAGCTCGGGCCGGTTGCTGACGTAGACGGGCTCGACGCCGACGTGGGCCTCGGTGTTGCCCGAGCAGTACCAGTCGAGATCGTGACCGCCGGGGCCCCAGCCGCGGCGGTCGTACTCGCCGATCGAGACCTCGGTGTACGTCGTGCCGTCGGTGCGCTCGACCTCGCGGAAGGTGCGCCGGATCGGGAGCTGCCAGCACACGTCCGGCTTCGTCTCGAGGGGGTTGCGGTCCAGCTGCAGCGCCAGTGAGTGCAGCGCGCAGCCGGCCCCGGCCGCGAAGCCCGGCCGGTTCTGGAAGACGCACGCCTGCTGACCGTCGACGACGATCGTGAGGGTCTTGCGGGCGCCTTCGTCGTCGGTCTCGATCCAGTCCGACTTGCGCACCTTGCCGCCGCCGGCGGGCTTGTGCTGCCAGGTGTCCTCGTCGAGGAGGGCGACGAAGCCGGCGACCCGCTTCTCGTCGCCCTTGTCGGCGAAGTGGGCGCCGAGCGTGCAGCACCCGACGTCGGGGGCGTCGGCGTAGATGCCGGCGCAGCCCTGGCCGAAGATGCAGGTGTAGCTCGAGGTCAGCCACGTGAGGTCGCAGCGCATCACCTCGGACTCGTCGGCCGGGTTGACGAACTCCACCCAGGCGCGCGGGAACACGAGGTCGACTTCGGGCACGGGCACACCCTACGGGCGGGTACGTTGAGCCCTATGCGCCTGGGCGTCCTCGACATCGGCTCCAACACGGGGCACCTGCTCGTGGTCGACGCTCACGGCGGGGCCGCGCCGCTGCCGGCGTTCTCCTACAAGGAGCCGCTGCGCCTGGCCGAGCACCTGATCGAGGTCGGGCCCGGCGCCGGCGCCGTCTCCCAGACCGGCATCGACGCGCTCACGTCCTTCACCGCCGAGGCGCTCGTGGTGGCCGAGGACAAGGGCTGCGAGGAGATGCTCGGCTTCGCGACGTCCGCGGTGCGCGACGCGACCAACTCCGAGGCCGTGCTCGACCACGTCCACGAGCGCACCGGCGTGCGCATCGAGGTGCTCTCCGGCGAGGACGAGGCGCGGCTGACCTTCCTCGCCGTACGCCGCTGGTTCGGCTGGTCCGCCGGCCGGCTGGCCGTCTTCGAC
>WLIH01000090.1 GCA_009702305.1 Actinomycetota bacterium
AGCGGGAGCGTGGCGCCGTGCTCCTGGCGCAGGTGCAGCACCTGGCGGGCGATGATGTCGAGGAAGGACAGCCCCCGCCGCACGCACAGCAGCGACTTGGCGCGGTCCATGCCCATCGACGTGCCGAGCCCGCCGTTGAGCTTGATCACGGCGGTGGTGCGGATCGCCGCGGCCGCGACCTCGTCGGGCACCTGCACCTCGGCGAGCGACTCCATGTCGACGGGCTCGATCGTCGACTCGGGGATCATCCCCGTCTCGCCGTGCTCGAGCAGCCGGTAGTAGTGCGCGAAGGTCTCGATCGCGACCTCGTCGACACCGGCCGCGAGCATCTTCTCGCGCGCCTTGTGCAAGCCAGGGGAACCCATGGGACCGATCGTAGGCTTGCCTGGTGGCGACTCAGCACCCGATGGCCAAAACGGCGCTGCGCGACCAGCTGCTGACCACCCGCGGTCGTCGGTCGCTCGCCGAGCGCGCCGAGGTCGCCGACCGGATCGCGGCAGCGCTCCTGGCCGCGCCGGAGGTGCGCCGGGCCGCCACCGTCGCGGCCTACGTCGCCCTGGGCAGCGAGCCCGGCACGGCCCGGCTGCTCGGCGCTCTGGGCGCGGCGGGCAAGCGTGTCCTGCTGCCGGTGCTGCTGCCCGGCGACGACCTCGACTGGGCCGTGCACACCGGTGACGACGACCTGGTCGCCGCCCGACGCGGCCTGCTCGAGCCGAGCTCGCCGCGGCTCGGCGCCGAGGCGATCGCGACAGCCGACGTGGTGCTGGTGCCCGGGTTGGCGGTCTCCCTCGACGGCGCCCGGCTGGGTCGCGGTGGCGGCTCCTACGACCGCGCCCTCGGGCGCGTGCCGGTCGGCACGTTCACGTGCGTGCTGCTGCACGACGACGAGGTCGGCCTCGACGTGCCCGTCGAGCCGCACGATCGCCGGGTCGTGGCGGCGGCGAGTCCAGCCGGCATCACCCGGCTGCGACGCTGACCGTCCACCGCGAGCGCCGGGCGAGGTCGGCGGTAGCCTTGACGCTCGTGGCGACCGAACCCGAGTTCCGATACTCCGACCTCCTGCCGACCGGCCCTGACCAGACGCCGTACCGCCTGGTCACGACCGAGGGGGTCTCGACCTTCGAGGTCGACGGTCAGCGGTTCCTGAAGGTCGACCCGGCCGCGATCCAACGGCTCACCGCCGAGGCGATGCACGACATCAGCCACTACCTGCGCCCTGCGCACCTGGCCCAGCTGCGCAGGATCATCGACGACCCCGAGGCCTCGGGCAACGACCGTTTCGTCGCCCTCGACCTACTCAAGAACGTCAACATCTCGGCGGGTGGGGTGCTGCCGATGTGCCAGGACACCGGCACCGCGATCGTGATGGGCAAGAAGTCCGAGGGCGTGCTCACCGGCGCCGACGACGGGGAGGCGATCAGCCGGGGCGTCTACGACGCCTACACCCAGCTCAACCTGCGCTACTCCCAGCTCGCGCCGCTGACGACGTACGACGAGAAGAACACCGGCACCAACCTGCCCGCCCAGATCGAGCTGTACTCGACCGCGCAGGGCCCGAAGGGGCCGGAGTACAAGTTCCTCTTCATGGCCAAGGGCGGCGGCTCGGCGAACAAGTCCTTCCTCTTCCAAGAGACCAAGGCCGTCCTCAACCCCAAGCGGATGCTGGAGTTCCTCGACGAGAAGATCCGATCCCTCGGCACCGCTGCGTGCCCGCCGTACCACCTGGCGATCGTGATCGGCGGCACCAGCGCCGAGTTCGCCCTGAAGACGGCCAAGTACGCGTCGGCGCACTACCTCGACGAGCTGCCGACCGAAGGGTCGATGAGCGCCCACGGATTCCGCGACCTCGAGCTCGAGGAGGAGGTCTTCAAGCTGACCCAGTCCTTCGGCATCGGCGCACAGTTCGGCGGCAAGTACTTCTGCCACGACGTCCGGGTCGTGCGGCTGCCGCGCCACGGCGCGTCGTGCCCGGTCGCGATCGCGGTCTCCTGCTCGGCCGACCGGCAGGCGCTCGGCAAGATCACCGCCGACGGCGTCTTCCTCGAGCAGCTCGAGACCGACCCGGCGCAGTACATGCCCGAGGCAGGCGTGGCCGACGACATCGCCGGCGGCGAGGTCGTGCCGATCGACCTCAACCACCCGATGAGCGAGATCCTGGCCGAGCTGCGGCGGCACCCGGTCAAGACCCGGCTCTCGCTCACCGGCCCCCTGGTCGTGGCGCGCGACATCGCGCACGCCAAGATCAAGGAGCTGCTCGACAGCGGCGCCGAGATGCCGTCCTACCTGCGCGACCACCCCGTCTACTACGCCGGCCCGGCCAAGACGCCCGAGGGCATGGCGTCCGGCTCCTTCGGCCCCACGACGGCGGGTCGGATGGACTCCTACGTCGAGCAGTTCCAGGCCGCCGGCGGGTCCATGGTGATGCTGGCGAAGGGCAACCGCTCCAAGGTCGTCACCGAGGCGTGCCAGCGCCACGGCGGCTTCTACCTCGGCTCGATCGGCGGCCCCGCGGCCCGGCTCGCGCAGGACTGCATCAAGAGCCAGGAGGTGCTGGAGTACCCCGAGCTCGGCATGGAGGCGGTGTGGAAGATCGAGGTCGAGGACTTCCCGGCGTTCATCGTCGTCGACGACCAGGGCAACGACTTCTTCACCGATCCCTCGGGCGCGGTGACCGTGCCCCTGAGCTCGATCGGTGCGGCCGGCCTGCGGGTCCGCTCGGCCGAGTAGCGCCGCAGCGACGCGACGCTCGGCTCAGCAGCTGCGCTTGACGCTGCGCGTCGTCGCGTACCACTTCGACCAGGCTCCGGTGCCGACGCGACCGCGCGCAGCGGCCGTGACCCGCACCGTCTGCCCACACGGGACGGCCGCGGTCGAGAACGTCGTGGTCGAGCCCTTCATGAGGTAGCGCGCGCCCAGAGTCCGGGCAGCGTTGCCGCCGATCTTGTAGGTGATCCGCACCTGGCGCTCGCCGGCGTTCGAGTCGGCATCCGAGGAGCTGCGGACGAACTGGACGTAGGCCCTGGCCTGGGCGCTGGTCGGCGGCGAGACCCGGCCCTTCACGCCGTATGCCTCCGGGCTGTAGGGGCCGTAGGTCACGGCGGACGCCGGCGAGGCCGTGCCGACGAGGAGCAGGGCGAACGCGAGGCCGACGACGGCGCGGAGGAAGCGGGACGAGCTGAGCATGGCGGGGTCTCCCAAGAAGGCTGGCGTGACGAGCGGGCGCGCTCGGCGGGCACGCTGATCAGGGTAGCCCGGGGTGCGGTCGGTCACACCGCCTTCGACGGAGCACACCGTCCGGAACGGTCGCCGCCTCCCGGCCGTTGGCACGGGTGAGGACAGGAGGCCCTACCCATGCAATGCCCCACCGACGGGACCGTGCTCACGATGAGCGAGCGCAGCGGCATCGAGATCGACTACTGCCCCACCTGCCGTGGTGTCTGGCTCGACCGCGGCGAGCTCGACAAGATCATCGACCGGTCACTGAGCCAGCCGGCAGCCGCGCCCCAGCCTGCCGCGGCGCCGGCGCCGGCACCGCCCCAGCAGTACAACCAGCCCCCGCGCTACGACAACCGCGACAGCCGGGGATACGACGACCGCAGCGGCCACTACAAGAAGAAGCGCAAGGAGAGCTGGCTCAGCGAGCTCTTCGACTGAGAGGGTCCACCGGTGTCCGAGGTGGAGTACGTCGAGCTGGCCCGCGTCGAGACGGAGCGGGGCGACCTCGTGCTGCGCGAGCGTCGCGGTGAGGACGCCCCGTCCGCACTCGAGCTGCGCGCCAACGGCGTCTTCGTGATGGACACCGTCGAGATCGGCAGCGAGCGCGCCCTCGCGAGCGCAGCCCTGGAGTTGGTCGCCGAGCCCCGCGTCGTGCTCGTCGGCGGGCTCGGACTCGGCTACACGATGCACGAGGTGCTGGCTGACCACCGGGTCGAGCGCTGCGTGGTCGTCGAGATCGAGTCGGCGCTGGTCGACTGGATGCGCGACGGGACGGTGCCCCACGGCCCGGGCGTGATGGCCGACGGCCGCGTGGAGGTGGTGGTCGCCGACGTCGCGGTCGCCCTCACCGAGGCCCGCCCGTCGTCGTACGACCTGGTGCTGCTCGACGTCGACAACGGACCGGGCTACCTGGTCCACGACGCCAACGCAGCGCTCTACCGCGACCCGTTCCTCGCGACCGCCCGCGCCGCCGTGCGACCCGGCGGCGCTCTCGTCGTCTGGTCGGCCTCGGCGTCGCCCGATCTGCAGGCGGCCCTCGAGCGGGTCTTCGGCGCGGTCGAGGCGATCGCGCACCAGGTGCGACTGCAGGAGCGCGACGAGCACTACTGGCTCTACGTCGCTCGGGTGGAGCGATAGCGTCCACGCAGTAGCGTCGCCAGGGTGAGCACCGACGAGAGCTTCCGCACCGAGCACGACAGCATGGGCGAGGTCCAGGTGCCGGCCGCCGCGCTGTGGCGGGCCCAGACCCAGCGGGCCGTCGAGAACTTCCCGATCAGCGGCACCCCCCTCGAGCCCCGGCTGATCCACGCGATCGGTCACGTCAAGGCGGTCGCCGCCCGGGTCAACGCCGAGCTCGGCATCCTCGAGGCCACCCGGGCCGACGCGATCGCAGCGGCAGCGGCGGCGGTCGCCCGCGGCGAGCACGACGCGGAGTTCCCGGTCGACGTCTTCCAGACCGGGTCGGGGACCAGCTCGAACATGAACGCCAACGAGGTCATCGCCTCCCTCGCCGCTCAGGCCGGGGTCGAGGTGCATCCCAACGATCACGTCAACGCCAGCCAGTCCAGCAACGACACCTTCCCCACGGCCATCCACGTCGCCGCCACCCTCGCGGTGGTCGAGGACCTGCTGCCCGCGCTCGACGTGCTGGCGACGTCGTTCGAGGCCAAGGCGTCGGAGTTCGCGACCCTGGTGAAGTCGGGTCGCACCCACCTGATGGACGCCACGCCCGTGATGCTCGGCCAGGAGATGGGGGGCTACGCCGCCACCGTGCGCTACGCCGCCGAGCGTCTGGAGGCCGTGCTGCCGCGGGTCCGCGAGCTGCCGCTGGGCGGGACCGCCGTCGGCACCGGCATCAACACCCCGGTCGGCTTCGCGAAGCGCGCGATCGAGCTGCTCGGCGAGGCGACCGCTCAGCCGTTCACCGAGGCGCGCAACCACTTCGAGGCCCAGGGCACCCGTGACTCGCTGGTCGAGCTCAGTGGCGTCCTGCGCACGATCGCGGTCGGGTTGACGAAGGTCTGCAACGACCTGCGCTGGATGGCGTCGGGTCCGACCACCGGACTGGCCGAGATCCATCTGCCGGACCTGCAACCGGGCTCGAGCATCATGCCGGGCAAGGTCAATCCCGTGCTGCCCGAGGCGACGCTGATGGTCTGCGCGCAGGTGATCGGCAACGACACCGCCGTGACGGTCGCCGGAGCGAGCGGCAGCTTCGAGCTCAACGTCGCGATGCCGGTCATCGCGCGCAACGTGCTGGAGTCGACGCGCCTGCTGGCCGCCTCGACCCGCTTGCTCGCCGCCCGCTGCGTCGACGGCATCGCCGCCGACGCCGAGCGGATGCGGGCCTACGCCGAGTCGTCGCCCTCGGTCGTCACCCCGCTCAACCGCCATCTGGGCTACGAGGCGGCGGCCACCATCGCCAAGCAGGCCCTCGCCGACGGGGCCACGATCCGCGAGACCGTGCTGCGACTCGGGTATGTCGAGCGCGGCGAGCTCACGCTCGACCAGCTCGACGACGCCCTCGACGTCGACGCGATGACCCATCCGTGACGGCGAGCGCCACGACCGGTCGGGACTCGGCCGAGGTCAGGGGGCGCCGGTCGTGAGCAGGGAGAGCAGCAGCTGGAGGTCGGCGACGTCGGCGGAGCCGTAGACCAGGACCGTGCGGTCGCCCACCTCGGCGGCGTACGCGTGATCTCCCCCCTCATCGGAGAAGCTCTGCCAGGTGGTCGCGACCGAACCCTCGACCTGGAGCGGATCGCCCTCGCCCGGCGCCTCGTCGACGTACACCGCGAGCAGGTCGTCGACGTCCTCGTCCTCCTCGTGGAGGCCCACGAAGGTGCCCTCGTCGGTGAGCATCGCCAGGTCCCAGACCGGTCGGTCCCCCGGGTCCAGCGTGACCTCGGTCGCGGACCAGCCCTCGGGCAGCGCCGAGGGGTGCACCAGCTCCAGACCGGCACGGCCGGCCTCGGTGACGACAGAGAGGTAGTCCACGTCCGGCGGGACGTAGTCGGGCTCCTCGCGGAAGGTGCCGCGGAAGAGCACGAACGCACCCACGACCAGCAGCAGCACCAGCATCGCGCCGATCAGTCCGTTGGTCGAGCGCTGGTAGCGCCCCGGCGCACCCGCCGCCTGACCGTCCGTCCCTGCCTCGCTCACGACCCCATCCTCACAGACGCCTACGCTGGCGCCCGTGACAGGTCCGGGCGCCGACACCATCGGGGTCGTGGCGCTGCTGGCACTGCTCGTCACCGCCTGGCGACACCCGCGTCCGTGGGTGGAGGCAGCGACCTCCGTGGTCGCCGCCGCGTCGGTGGTGGTGGTCGGCCTGATCAGCTGGGACGAAGCGCTGCGCACCCTCGGCGACCTGGCACCCGTCGTCGTCTTCCTCTCGGCTGTGCTGGTGGTCTCCGAGGTCTGTGCCCGGGCCGGGCTGTTCGAGGCGGCGGCGCGCCGGATCGGGCGGTGGAGCGGCGGTCGCGCGGTGCCGCTGCTCGCCGGGGTCTACCTGCTGGCCGCACTGGTGACCATCACCTTGAGCCTCGACGCGACCGTCGTGCTGCTGACCCCGGTCGTCGTCGCAGCCGCCGCACGGCGTGGGCTGGCCGCCGGACCGGGAGCCTGGGCGAGCCTGCGGATGGCGACGTCGGCCTCGCTCCTGCTGCCGGTGTCCAACCTGACCAACCTGCTGGCGATGCCCGACCTGTCGCTGACCTTCCTCGGCTTCGCCCGGGCGATGGCGCCGGTGCTGATCGCCGTGCTGGTGACCGAGTGGCTGGTGCTTCGCTGGCTCTTCCGCGACGACCTGCGCCGGGCCCCGCAGCCGGTCGCGGCGCGACCGGCTGAGCCGGTGGCATGGTTCCCCGCGGCCGTCGTGGTCGTGATGCTCGTCGGCTTCGCCGCCCTCTCACCGCTCGACGTGGCGCCGGGATGGATCTGCGCGGTCGCCGCGGCACTCCTCGTGGCCTGGGCCCTGCGCCGACGCCTGCTCGACGTGGGCTCGACCACCCGGGCCGCCCATCCGTCGTTCGCGCTCTTCGTCCTGGCGCTCGGAGTCGTCGTGGCCGGCCTGGCCGACGGGTTCCTCGGCGACTGGGTCGCCGGCTGGGTGCCACCTGAGGCGTCGTACGCCGGGCTGCTCGCGATCGCCGCCCTCGCGACCGTGCTCGCCAACCTGCTGACCAACCTCAGCGCCACGCTGCTGCTGGTGCCCCTGGTCGCTCCGCTCGGCACCGAGGCGGTGCTGGCCGCCCTGCTCGGGCTCAACATCGGCTCCGGACTGACCTACACCGGCTCGCTGGCCAACCTGCTCTGGCAGCGCGGACTGGCGGGGACGCCCGATGCGGTCGGCATGGTGGAGTTCCACCGACGGGCACTGCTGACGACACCGGTGGTCCTGATGGTGGCGGTCACCACGCTGCACCTCACCCGTTGGGCATGATGCTCCCGTGAGCGCACCGACGACCCGACCCACCTCACGCGTGGCCCGGGCGACCTGCCTGATCGCACTGACCGCGCTGGCCCTCGGCGGCCTCAGCGCCTGCGGCGAGGACGAGCAGCAGCTCCAGGTGGTGGCGGCCGCCTCCCTGCGGGCGCCGTTCACCGAGCTCGCCGAGCAGTTCGAGGACGACCACCCCGGGGTCACCGTCGACGTGACCTACTCGGCCTCGTCGGCCACCTTCGCCCAGCAGGCACTGGACGGGGCCGACGGCGACGTGATCGCCACGGGCGACACCTCGTCGATGGCCGGCGCGTCCGACGCGCTCGACGGTCAGGCGCAGATCTTCGCCTCCGACGTGTTGGTGATGGTGGTCGCGAGCGACGCGTCGACCGAGCTGGCGGATGTGGTCGACGGGGCGTCGTACGCCGCCTGCGTGACGACGGCCGCGTGTGGCCAGGCCTGGGCGGCGCTGCAGCGGGGCACCGGGGTGCGCGCCGAGCCGACCGCGCTGGAGGTCACCGGCGCCGCGGTCGTCGAGGCGGTCACCTCGGGCACCGTCGACGCGGGTTTCGTGTACCGCTCCGAGGCCGCCGCGGCCGGTGACGCCGTGCGGA
>WLIH01000091.1 GCA_009702305.1 Actinomycetota bacterium
GGCCACGCCGACCGCGACGGTGACGTAGACGAGCAGCGCGACCACGTTGGTCGGCTCGCTCACGGTCAGTCGTCCGACCGGCTCGGTGAAGAACCAGTTGAGCGCGAGGAATCCGATCAACGCCGTGATCAGCGCGGACGCCATCCCGCCGACCAGCGCCACCAGCACGGTCGCGGCCAGGAAGGCCATCACGGCCAGCGGCAGCTGGCGGGTGTCGTCCTGGAGCTGCAGGACCTCGGTCAGCACCAGCGGCACGAGCATGGCGGCCAGCCAGCCGGCGACCTGGCGGCGGCGCGAGAGCGGCGAGGCCCGCCGCGGGACCCGGCGTACGGCGCGCGGCACCTCGTCGTGGGTGACCAGGTGGACATCGACCGGGCCGGCGAGCGACGCGATCCGGTCGCCGGTCGTGCCGGTGAAGAGCTGGCGCACACGACCGTGACGCGAGACGCCGACCACGATCATGGTGGCGTTGGCGCCGGTCGCGAAGTCGACGACCGCGGCCGGCACGTCCTCGCCGACGACCGAGTGGAAGGACCCGCCGAGCGAGGCCACCAGCTGCTGGGCGCGGGCGATCCGGGTCTCGTCGTGGTGACGCAGCCCGTCGGTGGCGATGACGTGCACGGCGAGCAGGTCGGAGCCGGCGGCGCGCTGCGCCAGGCGGGCGCCGCGCCGCAGCAGGGTCTCGCTCTCAGGCCCGCCGGTGACCGCGACGACGATGCGTTCCTTGGTCGGCCACGGATGGGCGATCCCCTGCGCGCGGCGATAGTCGCCGAGCGCGTCGTCGACCCGGTCCGCCAGCCACAGCAGCGCCAGCTCACGCAGGGCGGTGAGGTTGCCGACCCGGAAGTAGGACGTGAGCGAGGCGTCGATGTTCTCAGCGCGGTAGACGTTGCCGTGGGCCATCCGCCGGCGCAGCGCGTCGGGACTCATGTCGACGAGCTGGATCTGGTCCGCCGTCCGCACGACGTCGTCGGGCACGGTCTCGCGCTGGCGGACCCCGGTGATCCGCTCGACCTCGTCGTTGAGCGACTCGAGGTGCTGGATGTTGACGGTCGTGATGACGTCGATGCCGGCGGCCCGCAGCTCCTCGATGTCCTGGGCCCGCTTCTCGTGGCGGCTGCCCGGCACGTTGGTGTGGGCGAGCTCGTCGACCAGCACGACCGCGGGAGCGCGCGCCACGATCGCGTCGGTGTCCATCTCGGTGAAGGTCGTGCCGCGGTAGGTCAGCTCCCGGCGCGGCACCACCTCGAGGCCCTCGAGCTGCGCGCTGGTGTGCGGACGGTCGTGGGTCTCGACGTAGCCGACCACCACGTCGGTGCCGCGATCCAGCCGGCGCCGCGCCTCGCCGAGCATGGCGTAGGTCTTGCCCACGCCGGGAGCGGCACCGAGGTAGACCGTCAGTCGGCCCCGCCGCGGTTCGCTCATGGTGGTGATCCTCGCACTCAGTCCGCGGCTCGGAGCACTGCGATGTTCAGCTCCAGGACGTTGACGTGCGGCTCGCCCAGCACGCCGAGGGTGCGACCGCTGGTGTGCTCGGCGACCAGGTCGCGGACCGTGTCCTCGCTGAGACCCTGCGCGGCGGCGACCCGGGCGACCTGGATGGCGGCGTACGCCGGCGAGATGTCGGGGTCCAGCCCGGAGGCCGACGCCGTGACGGCGTCCGGCGGGACGTCCG
Source organism: Actinomycetota bacterium (assembly GCA_009702305.1). Classification (GTDB taxonomy): domain Bacteria; phylum Actinomycetota; class Actinomycetes; order Propionibacteriales; family Nocardioidaceae; genus Nocardioides. The sequence continues at coordinate 1,676 of WLIH01000091.1, forward strand.
ACTCGGGGACGCCCTCGCGCTCGGCGACCTCGGCCTTGGCCGCCTCGATCGAGGCCACCAGGTCCGGGTTGAGCGGGCCGAGGTTGGAGCCGTAGGTCGAGAGCATGTCGTAGCCGTCACCTGCGGCCGAGGGGCGCGGGAGGAAGAGCCCGTCGTCGTCGGTCACCTGTCCGATCAGCGCGGACCCGACGGCGTCGTCGCGGTCGGTGACGTGCTGGCCGGCGGCGTCGACGAGCGAGCCGTTGGCCCGCCACGGGGCGGCGACGGCCGCGACACCGGTGACCGCGAGCGGGTAGGCGAGCCCGACCAGCAGGGTCATCAGCACCAGCAGGCGCAGTCCGGCGAGGCTGTTGCGGAAGAGCGAGTAGAGGTCCTTCACGAGATGTCCTTTGTGGTGGTGGGGCTCAGAGACCGGGGATGAGCGAGATGACGAGATCGAGCAGCTTGATGCCGACGAACGGCGCCACGAGACCGCCCAGCCCGTAGATCAGCAGGTTGCGGCGCAGCAGATCGGTCGCCGACGCCGGCTGGTAGCTCACGCCGCGCAGCGCGAGCGGGATCAGCGCGATGATGATCAGCGCGTTGAACACGACCGCGGAGACGATGGCCGACTCCGGCGAGCTGAGCCGCATCACGTTGAGCGAGTCGAGCTGCGGGAAGGCCACCACGAACATCGCCGGCAGGATCGCGAAGTACTTCGCGACGTCGTTGGCGACCGAGAACGTCGTCAGCGCACCGCGGGTGATCAGCAGCTGCTTGCCGATCTCGACGATGTCGATGAGCTTGGTCGGGTCGGAGTCCAGGTCGACCATGTTGCCGGCCTCCTTGGCCGCGGTCGTGCCCGTGTTCATCGCGACGCCGACGTCGGCCTGGGCGAGCGCCGGCGCGTCGTTGGTGCCGTCGCCGCACATCGCGACCATCCGACCGCCCTCCTGCTCCTTGCGGATCAGGGCGAGCTTGTCCTCCGGAGTGGCTTCGGCGAGGAAGTCGTCGACGCCTGCCTCGGCCGCGATCGCCCGGGCGGTCACCGCGTTGTCGCCGGTGATCATCACGGTGCGGATGCCCATCGCGCGCAGCTCGTCGAAGCGTTCGCGCATGCCCTCCTTGACGACGTCCTTGAGGTGGATGACGCCGAGGAGCCGGGTGGAGCCGTCGCGCTGCTCGGCGACGACGAGCGGAGTGCCGCCGGTCGAGCTGACCTGCTCCACGAGCGTGTCGAGCTGCGGGAGGCTCCCGCCCGACCAGGCGGCGACGGCGGAGGCGGCGCCCTTGCGGATGCTGCGCCCGTCGACATCGATCCCGCTCATCCGCGTCGTGGCGGTGAAGGCGATCAGCTGGGCGCCGGCGGGCACCGGTCGCTCCGTGCCGACGAGCGCGACGATGCTGCGACCCTCGGGCGTCTCGTCGGCCAGCGACGAGAGCACCGCGGCCTCCGCGAGCTCGTCGGCGCTGACGCCGTCGAGGGCCAGCAGCTCCGAGGCCTGCCGGTTGCCGTAGGTGATGGTGCCGGTCTTGTCGAGGAGGAGCACGTCGACGTCGCCGGCCGCCTCGACGGCGCGCCCCGACATGGCCAGCACGTTGCGGCGCACGAGCCGGTCCATGCCCGCGATCCCGATCGCCGAGAGCAGGGCGCCGATCGTCGTCGGGATCAGGCAGACGAGGAGGGCGGTCAGCACGATCAGGGACTGGTGCGCGTCGCTGTAGTCGGCGATCGGGTAGAGCGTCGCGCAGACCACGACGAAGACCACCGTGAGCGAGGTGAGCAGCACGTTGAGGGCCAGCTCGTTGGGGGTGCGCTGACGCTCGGAGCCCTCGACCAGCGCGATCATCCGGTCGACGAAGGAGTGCCCGGGCTCGGAAGTGATGCGGACGACGATCTGGTCCGAGAGCACCACCGTGCCGCCGGTGACGGCGCACCGGTCGCCGCCCGACTCCCGGATCACCGGAGCCGACTCGCCGGTGACGGCCGACTCGTCGACGGAGGCCACTCCCTCGACGACGTCGCCGTCGCCCGGGATCCGCTCGCCCGCTTCGACGACGACCAGGTCGCCGGCCCGCAGGGCCGTGCTCGGCACGGCCTCCAGGCTGCCGTCGGGTCGGCGCCGACGGGCGGTCGACTCCTGCTGCAGAGCCCGCAGGCTCGCGGCCTGGGCCTTGCCGCGGCCCTCGGCGACCGACTCCGCCAGGGTGCCGAAGAGCACCGTCAGCCAGAGCCAGATCGTGACGAGGACGGCCAGCGACGAGGGGTCGAGCGCTGCCATCACCGTGGTGGCGACGGCACCGATCTCGACGACCAGCATCACGGGGGTGCGCAGCAGCTCACGAGGGTCGAGCTTGCGCAGCGCGCCGGGCAGGGCCTCGACGAGCTGCGGGAACAGGGACGACGTCACGACAGGGACTCCACGATCGGACCGAGGGCGAGCACCGGCACGTAGGTCAGACCGACCACGACCAGGGCGACGCCCGAGAGGAGGGCCACGAAGAGCGGCCGGTGGGTGGGCAGGGTGCCGGCGCTCGGCGGCAGCTGACGCTGCCGGGCGAACAGGCCGGCCAGGGCCAGCACGAACAGCATCGGCAGGAAGCGGCCGGCGAGCATCAGCACGCCGAGCAGGGTGTTCCAGAACGGCGTGCCGCTGGTCAGCCCGCCGAAGGCGCTGCCGTTGTTGTTGGCGGCCGACGTGACGGCGTACACCGCTTCGGAGAGTCCGTGCGGCCCCGACTCCTGGAGTCCGGCGAGCCCATCGCTCGCCGTGAGGGCGATCGCGGCGCCGCCCAGCACCAGGATCGGCGTCGTGAGCACGTAGAGGGCGACCAGGATGATCTCCCGTTGGCCGATCTTCTTGCCGAGGTACTCCGGTGTGCGACCGACCATCAGGCCGCACAGGAAGACGGTGACGATGGCGAGCATCAACATGCCGTAGAGACCCGAGCCGGTGCCGCCGGGCGCGATCTCGCCGAGCATCATGTTGAACATCGCGACGCCCCCGCCGGGTGCGGTCAGCGAATCGTGCATCGCGTTGACCGCTCCGGTCGACGTGCCGGTCGTGGCAGCGGCGAAGAGCGCCGATCCGGCCTCGCCGAAGCGGACCTCCTTGCCCTCCATCGCGGCTCCGGCCGCTGCCGGAGCGGTGCCCGGGCCGGCCATCTCGGACACGGTGAGCAGCGCGACCGAGATGCCGAGCAGCAGCGCCATGACCGCGAGGATCGCGACGCCCTGGCGACGGTCCTTGACGATCAGGCCGAAGGCCCAGGCCATGGCGAAGGGGATCACCAGCAGCAGGAAGATCTGGAACAGGTTGGTGAACGGCGTCGGGTTCTCGAACGGGTGCGCGGAGTTGACGTTGTAGAAGCCGCCGCCGTTGGTGCCGATCTGCTTGATCGCCTCCTGGCTGGCGACCGGTCCTCCGGTCATCTCCTGGGTGCCGCCGGTCAGGGTCGTGATCGTGGAGGTGCCGGTGAGGTTCTGGATCGCGCCGAGCGCGATGAGGACGAACGCCGCCACGACCGAGGCGGCAGCAGCACCCGCAGCACGCCGCGCACCAGGTCGGACCAGAAGTTGCCGATCCGGCCGTCGCGTCGCGAGCTCGCGAGCCCGCGAGCGAAGGCGGCGGCCACCGCCATGCCGACCGCGGCGGAGAGGAAGTTCTGCACCGACAGCCCCGACATCTGCATCAGGTGGCCGATGGTGACCTCGCCGGAGTACCACTGCCAGTTGGTGTTGGTGACGAAGGAGACGGCGGTGTTCCAGGCGCCGTCGCTGGGCAGCGCCGACATCCCGATCGACAGCGGCAGGTGCTGTTGGAGGCGGCCGAAGCCGAACAGCACCAGGATGCTTACCAGCGAGAAGCCGAGCACCGAGAGCGTGTAGGCCCGCCAGTGCTGGTCGGCGTCGGGGTCGACGCGCAGCAGGCGGTAGGCACCGGCCTCGACGCGGGTGTGGCGCGGCGAAGTGTAGAGGTGGGCGAGGTAGCGGCCCAGCAGGGGGACCGCGACGGCCAGGGCGAGCACGAGGAGCGCGATCTGGCCGAGGGCGGCAGGCGTGGCGCTCACTGGTCGGGGCTCCGGTCGAGGAGGCCCACGAGGAGCGCGCAGATGGCGAAGAACGCCACGGTCAGCAGGAGATAGAGGACATCGGACACGTCGTCACTCTCGACCGCGCGTCGAGCCGCACCGGACGTCGTTGACGCTTCCTTGATGCCGGCGGTGCCGTCCTTGACGCATCGCCAGCACGGCCGACACCGTCAGCCTGCTCGGACGGCGCGATGTGCGGCGTCGCCGACCATCCCGGCAGAATGCAGCCGTGACCGAGACGGCGTTCGAGTACTCCAACCTGAGCGGGCGCCCGCTCGCGCCGCTGGTGCGCTACGGCGGGTTGGTGCTGCGCGGCATCCACCAGGTGCAGCAGCAGGTGGCGCCGTACGCCGCCGCGTGGGAGGCCGGCAACCGGCGCGCCCTGGCCGAGCCGGACGGGCCCGTGTGGGTCGCGATCGGGGACTCGATGACCCAGGGCATCGGCGCCTCGGCCCACGACCGCGGCTGGGTCGGCCAACTCGCGGAGCAGCTGCCGGTGCCGCACCGGATCGTCAACCTCGGCTTCAACGGTGCGCGCGTCTCGGACGTGCTCGACCGTCAGCTCCCCGCGCTCGAGCGTCTGGTGGGCGAGCACGGCGTCACCCCCGACCTGGTGACGGTGATGATCGGCAGCAACGACCTCTTCAGCCGGCGCTGGCGCCCCCAGCTGCTCGCCTCCGCCGCCGAGATGCTGCAGCGGCTGCCGGTCGGCACCGTGGTCGCCAACCAGCCCGGTGGACGGGCCCTCCCGGCTCGCTTCAACGCCCTGATCGACGCGGCGGTCGCCGAGCGGGGGCTGCGGCTCGCTGACTTCCGCGACCCGCGGATGCGCGACTGGCGCGGCAAGATCGCGGCCGACCACTTCCACCCCAACGACCTCGGCTACGCCGGGATGGCCGAGATCATGCTCGAGTCGGTGCGCTGAGGGCTCAGCCCACGTGCACGTGCGGGCGTCGCGCTCGCTCCGGCTCGGCTCGCCGCAGCACCTCGCGGGTCACCGGCGCCACCTCGCCGACACCGAAGAAGAGGAAGCGCAGGAACTGAACGACCGGGCTGCCCTCGGTCCACTCGAAGTAGATGTGCGGCGTGGCACCGCTGGTGTCGCGCATGTGCATCGCCAGCGCGGCGAGGGCGTTGGGCACGCTCGCGGACTCCAGCGTGAGCACCCGGCGCGACCCGTGCAGGACGTGACCCGCGACGGCGAGCGTGGCCTCGAACTCCGAGGGGTCGGTGACCGTCACCTCGACGAAGATGATGTCGCCCTCCTCGCGCAGGTCGTGGTCGGCGACGATCTGGCGCACCTTGTCGTCGTACTCCGCCGCGTCGCGTGCGCCGGGCTCGTTGGCCACCAGCCGGATCGTGCGGCGTGCGCAGTCGCGGACGAAGCGCTGCGCGATCGGGTCGAGCTCGACCGAGGTCACGCGGAGCTCGAAGACGCGGCCGAGCCGGGAGAGGAACGACACCACGATGATCGCGGCGATGAAGCAGCCGCCGATCTTGACGCCGTCCGGTCGCTCCACGACGTTGACGACCGTCGTGTAGACGAAGACCGCGGTCACCGCGCCGAAGGCGATGGTCTGCTTGCGCTGCCCGGCCCGCCGGGCCGACAGCGTGACCGCCAGGGCGGCCGAGGTCATCAGCACCAGGACGCCGGTGGCGTAGGCGCCGCCCTGCGCGTCGACATCCGCGTCGAAGATCCAGGTGACGAAGAACGCGACGGCGGTGAGCACCAGCACCAGCGGGCGTACGGCGCGGGCCCAGTCGGGCGCCATGCCGTAGCGCGGCAGGTAGCGCGGGATCAGGTTGAGCATGCCGGCCATCGCCGACGCCCCGGCGAACCAGAGGATCGCGATCGTCGACGCGTCGTAGATCGTGCCGAAGACGTTGCCGAGGTGCTCGTGGGCCAAGAACGCGAGCGCGCGACCGTTGGCCTCACCGCCGGGCTCGAAGGCCGCCTCCGGGATCAGCATCGTCGTGACGATGCTGCTGGTGACGAGGAAGACGCTCATCAGCAGTGCGGCCGACGTGAGCATCCGCCGGGCGCCGCGGATCCGGCCGGCGGGGTCCTCGACGGTGTCGGACGTGTCGCCGCGCACCTGCGGCATCACGGCGACGCCGGTCTCGAAGCCGGACATGCCGAGTGCCAGCTTGGGGAAGACCAGGAGGGCGATCCCGATCATCACGAACGGGCTGCCGTGCTGCTGGGTCAGCGCCGACGACCAGTCGCCGACCACCGACGGCTCGGTCGCGATCTGCCACAGGCCGTTGCCGATCACCACGACGTTGAGGCTGAGGTAGACGACCACCAGCACGACCGCGACTCCGATCGCCTCGGTGAAGCCGCGCAGGAAGACCGCGCCGAGCAGCGCCAGGAGACCCAGGGTGATGAGCACATCGTGGCCGTGCAGCGCTTCCGGGACGTGCGGGTTCTCGACCAGGTGGGCGGTGGCATCGGCGGCC
>WLIH01000092.1 GCA_009702305.1 Actinomycetota bacterium
AGGATCGAGTCCGTGCGCGTGACGTGGTCGACGATCCAGTCGGCCATCTCCTGCTCGGAGGCGATGCCGACGCTCTCGCCGCTCAGCGTCTGCGCGCCCTCCTGGCTCTGCCCGGTCGAGACCGCGGCGGCGAACGGCGCCTCGAGGCTCTGGTAGGGGTAGGTCTTCATCGCCTGGAAGGTCCACGGGATGCTGACCAGCAGGCCGACCACGAGGCCGGCGCTGACCAGGGCGGCGCTGTCACCGGCCGAGCGGGCCAGCCACAGCGCGCCGATCACGGAGAAGAAAAGGATCGGCAGCGCGTTGCGCATCGCCATCGGCGAGTCGGTCAGGTGCAGGGCGACCGCGGCGGCCGGCATCACGATGCTGGTGCCGAGCAGCATCGCCAGCCCGAGTGCGAAGGTGTTGCCGCGAGCCAGGCCGGCGAAGAGCAGACCGGGCAGCACCAGGAGGGCGATCGGCGCCCCGTCGAGCACCAGCTGGCCCGTGGTCCGCACCAGGTCGGCGGCCGAGAACACGTCGACTCCGCCGGCGGCCTCGCGGCTGCTGGTGATCCAGTCGACCGGGTTGCCGAGCAGCAGCAGGTTGAAGGCCGCCCACAGCGCGATGACATACGCCGTCGGCGAGGCGAAGCCGACCGTCGTGCCCTCGATCTCGGTGCCGTCGGCGCCGAGGCGGGCCAGCACGACGCCGATGAGCACGGCGCTGATGACGAACCAGATGAGGCTGCTGTAGCCGGAGAGCGCGGCGACCGAGAAGGTCAGACCGGCCAGCATGACGAAGCGGATGTCGGCGGTGACGTACCACGCGAAGAGGGCACCGACGGCCATCACGACCAGGGACAGCCAGATCAGCTCACGAGCACCGCTGGCGGCGTACAGGACGACGAGCGGGTTGGCGCCCAGAGCGGCCAGGACGGCGACGCGCAGCGGGGCGGCGATCGTGGCGCGGCGCATCATCGTGTTGATCCCGACCATCGCGAGTGCCGCGAAGAGGGCCGAGGCGAGCGGCACCACGAGCAGCGTGCGCGCCAGCGCCGGCACCAGCGTGAGCGGCGAGACCAGCAGGGTGGCCAGCGGCGGGTAGTCGAAGCCGAGGGCCGAGAGCTTGGCCGGGTCGTTGTGCCAGATCATCAGCGCGCGGTTGAGGCGGTCGAGCGTCTCGAAGCCGACGACGTGCTGGTCGACGACGAGCCAGTAGCCGAACCAGCCGTAGGCGACCAGGAAGGCGCCGAAGACGAGCGCGCTCTCCCACGGGCGGCGCTCGATGTCGTGCGGGCGGCGACCGACGGCCTGGACGACGCCCTCGAGGCGCTCCTTGTTGCGCAGGATGACCCGGTCGGAGGCCGGCTCGACCGCAGTGGTCACGGAGTCGCTCATGCGTGGTCTCCCTCGTCGAGACCGTGCTCGGTCTTCTCCCAGTAGAACGGGTTGGTGAAGAGCTGGATGAAGCCCTTCCAGGCGGCCCAGCTCATCAGGCCCCAGTAGAGGGGCGAGAGCAGTGCCGTGCGCGTGATGCCGAACTGTCCGCGCTGCAGGCTGCCGGCGACGTTGAGGTAGACGAAGACGAAGTTGCCGACGAAGAGCATCGCGCTGGCGGCGTAGAAGACGACACCGGGGAAGAGCTGCTCGATGAAGCCGGCCTGGGTCAGGACGTAGGTGGTCGTCAGCGTCCAGAAGATCGGGTTCATCAGCAGCACGAAGGCGCTGCCCATGGTCAGGTTGAAGCTGAGGAAGCCCTTGAGGCCGGTCTCGCGCATCAGGGAGACGGGGTTGCGCATGTGGACCAGCCAGGTCTGCATGTAGCCCTTGTTCCACCGGCTGCGCTGACGGATCCAGTTGCCGACGTTCGAGTTGGCCTCCTCGAGCGTCGTCGAGTCGATCATCGCCGTGCGGTAGCCCTCGCGGTGCAGCCGGATGCCGAGGTCGGCGTCCTCGGTGACGTTGAAGGGGTCCCAGGCGCCGAGCTCGCGCAGCGTCGAGGTGATGAAGTGGTTGGACGTGCCGCCCAGCGGGATCGGCGACTCCGAGGCGCCCATTGCCGGCAGCACCAGCTCGAAGTGCATGGAGTACTCGTTGGCGAACCACGCGGTCAGGAGGTTCTGGTCCTGGTTGAAGTGGTTGAGCTTGGCCTGGATGCACGCGACGTTGCCGGGCACCCGGTCGAAGGCGATGAGCGCCTTCTTGAGCTGGTTGGGGTCCGGGCGGTCCTCGGCGTCGAAGATGACGCAGAAGGTGCCGGTGGCCAGCTGCAGGCCGTAGTTGCAGGCCTTGGGCTTGGTCTTGGGCTGGCTGTCCGGCACGACCACCAGGTGGAAGTGCGGCGGCAGGCCCATGCTGCGGATCTTCTCGACCGTTTCGACGTCGTCCTCCTCGCACAGCAGCTTCACGTCGAGGCGCGTGCGGGGGTAGTCGAGGGCGTTGATGTCGCGCACCAGGCGCGGCACGATGCCGGCCTCCTTGTAGAGCGGCACGAGGATCGTGTAGATCGGCAGCGTGCGCTCGTCGAGCGCGGCGATCTCGGCGTCGCTCACGTCGGTCTCGAGGTGCGTGCCCAGGGCCCGCAGGGTGAGGCGGAAGCGGTAGACCGAGACGATCAGGTAGGCGAAGCTCGCCAGGCCGACCAGACCGATGAGGGTCTCGCGCGGCCAGATCACGGCGCCGGTGATCGCGGCGACGACGCCCATCACGAGCAGCGCCTTCTGCGTCGACGAGACGACGACGTGGGCGGAGGCCTCGGGGCGGGTCTCGATCAGGAACTGGGTCGCGACGTGGGCGTAGTGCTCGCTGTGGACCCGCTGGATCAGCTGGTCGAGGTCGGTGCGGTTGGCCAGCAGCTGGCGCACCGGGGTGCCGAGGGCGTCCTCGACCCGCACCAGGTCCTCGTCGCCGAGCGGGCGGGCGACGGCGAGCAGGATGCTCTCGCCGGCCTCGGCGATCGGCACCACCTGCAGGGTCTGGGCGAGGTGCTCGGGAAGGCGGTGGGCGACGGCGTGGTCGGGCTCGAACTCCGCGAGACTGACCCGCTGCAGCTGGTGCAGCTCGGAGAGCGCCGCGACGTGGACCTCCTCGGTGATCGCCTCGTGGGCGACGAGGATCTCGCCGAGCGGGTCGCCGGTGCGGGAGTACTCCACCATCGCCCGCTCGAGCTGGTCGGTCGTGACCAGGCCGCTGCGCGTCAGCATCTGGGCGATCTGGGTGCGGGCGCGCCGGGCCTGCGGCGTCTCGAGGGCGTCCTCGCCGGCCGGGTGCAGGGCGTCGATCGCCGCCGCGATCTCCAGGGCGGTGTGGCGGACCAGGAGCACGGGTCGGTCGACGCGCTCGGCGACGACGTGGCGGACCATCTCGTCCTCGGCGTCGGTGGCCGCGACCAGCAGCGCCCCGTCCTCGACGGCGTACGGCAGGGCGCGGAAGGTGCGGCAGATGCCCTCGGGCAGCAGCAGTCCCAGCGAGGCGTCGACGCCGTCAGCCAGTCGGGTGGAGGTGCGGGTCATCGAGGTCGTCATCAGCGAGCACCCGATCCGAACCCGTAGGAGGTCGTCGTGGGCGCGGCCTCGGCGTGAGCGGCCTCGCTGGTGGCGGCCGGGCGCGGGGCCGGGCGGGAGCCGCGCGAGCGCATCGCCGTGTAGGCCAGGAACGCGACGATCAGCGCGATGACCGGGGCCACCAGGAAGGCGATGAACGTCACGACGAAGATCGTCAACGTCACGATCACACCGACAGCGGCAGCGCCTGCCGACTTGCCCGCCGGACGTGCTGCGGCAACCTGCACCGACATGATTTCCCCCCTGGAATCGGGGTCCCCCTCCCGGGGACCACTCGACTCGTCCATTCAAGCCAGGGTCCGGCGACAGCAGGTCAACAGCGCTGCCAAGGTTGGGTAACAGGTCTCGCGCGGGGCGCACAGACCCCCCTCAGCGACTCCAACGCCCGGGGGCGGGCGGGGCCGCGGCGGGCCTCAGCCGGCGAAGGTGCCGCCGCGGAGATAGCCCCGGGCCGCCCTGCCGTACGCCGTCGGCCGCCCGGCCTGGTCCTGGACCAGCGACATCGGGTCGTCGGCGTGGGTGGCCCAGACCCAGAACAGCGAGCCGATCGCGTGGGCGTCGGCCCAGGCGAGGTAGTCGGCGACGTAGCCGTCGAGGGGGTCGGTGGCCCCGAGCTCCCCGGTCAGCACCGGCACCTGCTCGGCCAGGGGGGCCAGCACCCGGTCCCAGCAGCGGCGATCGCCGCATGCCTTGAAGTCGTAGCTGTGGAACGACGCCACCAGCTGGTCGTCGTCGGGGCGGTGGGTCAGCCACTGGCTCAGGTCGTTGGCGTAGTCGAGACCGCCGAGCAGCACCGGCTGCGTCGCGCCGGCGGCCCTGATCGTGGCGACGACGTCGGACATGCCGACGGCGTCGTACGTCGTGCGGCCGGGGGTGGTCCGGTCGTCGACGGCCGGCGGGGCGCAGCCGCCGTCGCGCCAGCAGTCCCAGGTGAGGTCGAAGACCAGGTTGTCGGCGGCGTCGTAGCGCGAGTAGGGCTCGTTGAACGCGTCGAACATCACCGAGGGCCGGTCGGCGTACGCCGCCGCGAGCGAGGCCCAGAACTCCAGGGAGTCGGCATCGGGCAGCGCGAGGTTGCCGAACTCGGCGGCGTCGGCGCGCTTGCGGCTGTGCAGGTCGAGGACCACCACGATCCCGCGGGCGTTGAGGGCGTCGACGAAGGAGCCGACCTCCTCGCGGTAGCCCTCCGGAGTGCGCTCGGCGTACTGGTCGCTGACCGGGGCTCCGCGGGTGCCGCTCCAGCAGTCCTGGTTGAGCGGCAGGCGCACGGTGTCGGCGCCCCAACCGGCGATCGCGTCGGCGGTCGTCGCCGCGGGGTCGGTGCCGAGGGAGTCGAGCGCGGAGTAGCCCCAGCCCTGGGCGCACGCGTACTCGAAGCTGCTCCAGTTGACGCCGTGGGGCACGAAGGTCTCGCCGGTGCGGGCGTCGATCAGGCGGTTGCCCTCGACCCTCGGCTCGGGCGCGGGGGAGTCGTCGGCACCGGTCGGGGTCGGGTCGGGAGTCGCAGATGCCGTCGGCGTCGGGTCGGGCGTGCGGGTCGCGGTCGGCGGGTCGAGGGCCGCGTCGTCGTCCCCGCCGAGCAGGGTGACGGCGGCCAGGGCCGACCCGGCGGCCAGGATCACGACCAGCAGCAGGCGGACCACGCCGTGGGAGAGGTGCCGCATGGTGCCCCCTCCCGATCCGGACCACGTCAGCGTCGAACGGCCTCATCGTAGGCGTCGAGCGGTGGCGCAGCGGCCGGACGGTTATCTTGGCCGGCGTGACCGAGACCGTCTTCACCTATGCAGCGCCCGCCCTCAAGTTCGGGCCCGGGGCCTCCGGCGAGGTCGGCCACGACCTCCTCGGCTACGCCGCCCGCCGGGTGCTGCTGGTCACCGACGCCGGCGTGGCGGCGACCGGCCACCCGGCTCGGATCGCCGAGCAGATCGCCGCGCGCGGCATCGAGGTGACGACGTACGACGCCGTGCACGTCGAGCCCACCGACGAGTCCCTGCGGCATGCGATCGACTTCGCGCGTGACGCCGGTCCCTTCGACGCGATCGTCGCCGTCGGCGGCGGCTCGGCCATCGACACCGCCAAGGCCGTCAACCTGCTGACCACCAACCCCGGCGAGCTGATGGACTACATCAACGCGCCCGTCGGCAAGGCCCAGGCGCCCTCGCAGCGGCTGCTGCCGCTGGTCGCGATCCCGACCACCACCGGCACCGGCAGCGAGAGCACCACGATCTGCGTGCTCGACGTGCTGTCCCTGCACGTCAAGACCGGCATCAGCCACCCGGCGCTGCGTCCGACCCTGGCGGTCGTCGATCCGCAGCTCACCCTGGGGCAGCCGGCGATGGTCACGGCGGCCTCCGGCATGGACATCCTCTGTCACGCCCTGGAGAGCTACACCGCCAAGTGGTACGCCGACTTCGACGCCAAGCAGCCCGAGCAGCGGGTGCCCTACTGCGGCGCCAACCCGATCGCCGACCTGTGGTCCGAGAAGGCGATGTCGCTGCTGGCCGGCGCCTTCCGGGCCGCGGTCGCCGACGGGTCCGACGTGGTCGCGCGTGAGCAGATGGCCCTCGCGGCGACCTTCGCCGGTCTCGGCTTCGGCAATGCCGGGGTGCACATCCCGCACGCCAACGCCTACCCCATCGCGGGTCGGGTGCGCGACTACCGGCCGGAGGGCTACCCGCAGGACGCCGCGATCGTGCCGCACGGCATGGCGGTCTCCCTGACCGCTCCGGAGGCGTTCCGCTTCACCTTCGACGCTGCGCCGGAGCGCCACCTGCGCGCCGCGCGTCTCCTCGACCCGGCCGCCGGCGGCGACGGCCCCGACGTCCTGCCCGCAGTCCTGTCCTCGCTGATGCGTGACATCGGCATCCCCAACGGCCTGGCCGAGGTCGGCTTCGGCCAGAGCGACGTCGACGACCTTGTCGGCGGGGCCGTGCAGCAGCAGCGGCTGCTGGCCACCGCGCCCAAGACACCGACCGAGGACGACCTGGCCGCGGTGTTCCGCGGATCGATGGAGCACTGGTGACCCGTCGTACGCCGAGCCGGGGCGTCATTTCGGCCCGGCTCGGCGACGGTGGGAGACTGGGCGGGTGAGCACCCGCGCCCCCGAGACCAGCAGTGTCGGGGCGGGCGACCTGGTCGCTGCCCTGCAGCGGCGGGGCGTCACCGACGTCGACGACTCGACCCTGACCCGCGCGCTCTACTCGACCGACGCCTCCCTCTACCGGGTCGTCCCGCAGGCGGTGGCGCGCCCGCGCGCCACCGAGGAGATCCTCGCGATCCTCGACGCCGCGCGCGAGCTCCAGGTGCCGGTCACGATGCGGGGAGCGGGCACGTCGATCGCCGGCAACGCCGTCGGCCCGGGCCTGGTCGTCGACACCGTCAAGCACCTCAACCGGGTGCTGAGCATCGACGCGGACAAGCAGAGCGCGCTGATCCAGCCCGGCGTCGTGCACGCCTCGCTGCAGAAGGCCGCCGCGCCGCTCGGCCTGCGCTTCGGGCCGGACCCGTCCACCCACACCCGCTGCACCATCGGCGGGATGATCGGCAACAACGCCTGCGGATCGCGGGCCCTGGGCTATGGCCGGATGGTCGACAACGTCGTCGCGATGCGCAGCGTGCTCGGCACCGGCGAGGTCGTCGGGGGTCTGGCGGGGACGACGTCCGCGGCCGCAGACCGGCTCGCAGAGCTGACCGACGCACATCTCGGCGTCATCCGACCGCAGTTCGGCCGATTCGGGCGACAGGTCTCCGGCTACTCCCTCGAGCACCTGCTGCCCGAGCACGGCCGCCACCTCGACCGCTTCCTCGTGGGCTCGGAGGGCACCCTCGGGCTGGTGCTGGAGGCCGAGGTGCGCCTGGTCCGCGACGCGCCGGTGCGCACCCTCGTGGTGCTCGGCTACCCGTCGATGGCCGAGGCCGCCGACGCGGTGCCCGCGCTCCTGGCCCACCCGCTCGTGGCCTGCGAGGGCCTGGATGCCCGCATCGTCGACATCGTGCGGGCCAACGGCTCCGCCGTGCCCGACCTGCCCGTAGGCGCCGGGTGGCTCTTCGCCGAGGTGACGGGCGAGACGACCGCCGAGACCGAGGCGATCGCTGCCCGGGTGGTGGCCGACGCCGGGGCCCTCGAGCACCGCGTGGTCACCGACCTCGGGGAGTCCGCCGCCCTGTGGCGCATCCGCGAGGACGGCGCCGGCCTGGCGGCCAGGTCGCTGTCGCGTCCGGCGTACTCCGGCTGGGAGGACGCCGCCGTGCCGCCCGCCCACCTCGGTGCCTGGCTGCGCGACTTCGACGAGCTGCTGCGCCACCACGACCTCGACGGGGTGCCGTACGGCCACTTCGGCGACGGCTGCGTGCACGTGCGCATCGACTTCCCGCTCGTCGACGAGGCGGGCCGTCAGGCCACCTTCCGCAGCTTCCTCGAGGCCAGCGCCCGCAAGCTCGCGGACTACGGCGGCTCGCTGTCCGGCGAGCACGGCGACGGGCGCGCCCGCTCCGAGCTGCTCTCCACCATGTACGACGCCGAGGCGGTCCGGCTCTTCGGCGCGGTCAAGGCCGTGTGCGACCCCGAGGGACTGCTCAACCCCGGGGTGCTCGTCGACCCCGACCCCTTCGACGCCCACCTGCGCGCCGACCGACCGCGGCGCAACCCGCCGG
>WLIH01000093.1 GCA_009702305.1 Actinomycetota bacterium
CCACGCCTTCGCCGTTGCGAAGGAGCGCGGCCTCAGCGGCAAGCGGCCCAGCCCGACCGCCATCGCGACGGCCGTCCGCACGGCGCTGGGTCTCGGCGCGATCGGGCGCCCGCCGGCACCGCCGGCCTCCCAGGCCCGCATCCGCGGACGGCTGCACAGCAAGCTGCGCGACATCCGCTCGATCAGCCACCACTACGACCTCTCCAACGAGTTCTACTCGCTGATCCTCGAGCCCAACATGGCCTACTCCAGCGGCTACCACTCCTCGCCCGAGCAGCCCCTCGAGGAGGCGCAGGCCGCCAAGCTGTCGCTGGTGTGCCGCAAGCTCGGTCTCGAGCCGGGCATGCGGCTGCTCGACATCGGCTGCGGCTGGGGCTCGCTGTCGCTGCACGCCGCCGAGCACTTCGGCGCCCAGGTCACTGGAGTGACGATCGCGGCCGAGCAGAAGAAGTTCATCGACGCCCGGATCGCCGAGCGGGGGTTGCAGGACCGCGTCGAGATCAAGCTGCTCGACTACCGCGACGCCGTGCCCGCGCCGGGCCAGGAGTACGACGCCGTCTCCTCGATCGAGATGGGCGAGCACGTCGGCCAGGCCAACTACCCGACGTACGCCTCGGTCCTGCACGACTCGGTGAAGCCGGGCGGCCGCGTGCTGATCCAGCAGATGTCGCGCACCGGCAAGTGGCCCGGCGGTGGACCGTTCATCGAGTCGTTCATCGCCCCCGACATGTACATGCGGCCGGTCGGTGAGACCGTCGCCTTCCTCGAGCGCGGGGGGCTCGAGGTGCGCGACGTGCACGGTCTGCGCGAGCACTACGTGCTGACCGTCGCCGGGTGGCTCGAGCGCTTCGAGGCCAACATCGGGCGGCTCACCGAGCTGGTCGGCGAGGAGGTCGTGCGGGTCTGGCGGCTCTACCTGGTCGGTGGTGCGATGGCCTTCCGCGACGGTCGGATGGGGGTCGACCAGATCCTGATGGTGCGACCCGGCGGCGATCACACGCTCCCGCTCCTGCGGGACTGGTGATCTGCCCCCGATGCTCGCGGACTTCCTGCTCGTCTCCGGCTCCTCGCTGGCGGCCGCCGCTGTCGTGATGACCCTCGCCGCCCTCTGGGCGCGCGCGGTCTCGCGGGTCGCGGTGGTCGACGTCGCCTGGGGTCTCGGCTTCGTCGCGGTAGCGCTCACGGCTGCGGTCGTGGGCGGCGCGACGCAGGGTGACGGCCCCCGACGGTGGTTGCTGCTGGCACTGGTCGGGTTGTGGGGACTCCGGCTCGCCTGGCACATCCGCCGTCGGGCGGTCGGGGCCCACGAGGGCAAGGAGGACCCGCGCTACGAGGCGCTGCTCGGCGGTCCGCTCGCCGAGGTCGGCATGGGTGTCGCCGTGCGCAAGGTGTTCCTGGTCCAGGGCAGCGTGCTGTGGTTCGTGTCGCTGCCGGTCCAGCTCGGCGCCTCGGTGCCGCTCGAGTGGTCGCCGCTCGTGCTGGTCGGGGTGCTGGTGTGGGTCGTCGGCGTGGTGTTCGAGACCGTCGGCGACGCCCAGCTGGCGGCGTACAAGGTCGACCCCGACCGCCCGCCGGTGATGGACCGCGGCCTGTGGGGCTGGACCCGTCATCCGAACTACTTCGGCGACGCCTCCGTGTGGTGGGGGCTGTGGCTGGTCGGCGGGCTCGCCTCCGGCTGGGTGGGGCTGCTCACCGTGCTCTCACCGATCGCGATGACGTTCTTCCTCGTCAACGCCACCGGCGCCAAGCTCCTCGAACGCACGATGATGCAGCGCCCGGGCTACCCGGAGTACGCCGCCCGCACCTCGATGTTCTTCCCCCTCCCCCCACGACGCCGAGCCGGCCCGCAGGGATAGTCGATGACGGGGCTGACCGCGCGTGGGCCGTGGCACTACTGTCGTCGCCAGGCCCGTCACGCAGGTGGCGGTCGACCAGGAGGACACGATGAGCACCCCCTCGGACCCCACGCCCGACGGCCCCGGCTCCGCCGCCCAGGCGGCCCCGCTCGCCCCGCCGGAGACGCTGACCCTCACCGCTCCCGAGGCACCGGGTGCGGTCGCGACGACGCAGGCCCCCGCGATGGCGCCGCAGGTCGCACCCGAGGTGATCCCCGAGCTCGACGCCAAGGTCGACGGCTTCCTGCAGGCCCTCGCCGACGCACCCTCGCGCAGCCCGGAGTTCGCCGCCCAGGCGGAGAACGTCCGGACCATGGGCGACTCCGACATCCGCAAGGCCGCCGAGACCTCCAACAGGATGCTGAACCAGCCCGTGCGCGCCCTCAAGGAGGGCGGCATCGCCCAGGGCTCCGAGGTCGGCAAGACGCTGCTCGAGCTGCGCCGCACGATCGAGGACCTCGACCCGAGCGAGGCCACCGGCACCCGCAAGCTGATGGGCTTCCTGCCCTTCGGCGACAAGGTGCAGGACTACTTCCGCAAGTACCAGTCGTCGCAGTCCCAGCTCAACGCGATCCTGCACAGCCTGCGCAACGGCCAGGACGAGCTGACCAAGGACAACGTCGCCCTCAACCTGGAGAAGTCCAACCTCTGGTCGGTGATGGGGCGGCTCAACCAGTACGTCTACGTCGCCGAGCGTCTCGACGCCAAGCTGTCGGCGCGCATCGCCGAGCTCGAGCTGAGCGACCCCGAGGCCGCCAAGGCGCTCTCGCAGGACGTGCTCTTCTACGTCCGCCAGAAGCATCAGGACCTGCTGACGCAGCTCGCCGTCTCGATCCAGAGCTACCTCGCGATCGACGTGATCATCAAGAACAACATCGAGCTGATCAAGGGCGTCGACCGCGCGTCGACCACGACCGTCTCCGCGCTGCGCACCGCCGTCATCGTCGCGCAGGCGCTGGGCAACCAGAAGCTCGTGCTCGACCAGGTCACCGCGCTCAACGCCACTACGTCCGGGATGATCCAGCGCACGTCCGAGATGCTGCGCGAGAACTCCGCCGCCATCCAGGAGCAGGCCGCCTCGGCGACCATCGGCATGGAGCAGCTCCAGGCGGCCTTCGCCAACATCTACGCGACGATGGACTCGATCGACGAGTTCAAGCTCAAGGCCCTCGACAACATGGCCGCCACCATCGGCGTGCTCGAGACCGAGGTCGAGAAGTCGCGCGAGTACCTCGACCGCGTCAAGGCTCACGACGACCGCAACGCCACGGGATCGCTCGACCTCGGTGGCACCTCGTCGGTGCTCTGAGCAGGTCGGGTCACGGACACAGGTGAGCCTGAAGTCATGGTGGGAGGCGCGGCGCCAGCGAGCGGTCGACGCTGCCCTGCCGCCCGTCCCTCCGGCCCCGACCGAGGCGGACGTCCTCGCGGCGCTGGCGGACCTCGAGGCGGAGCTGCTCGCGCAGAGCGCGCCGGGGGTCGTGACGAGCCGGGTCGCGCGGGTGGCCGGAGCGGTCCGCGACACGCTGCCCCGGCTGCGGCACCTCGGGATCGGCAGCGAGGAGGCGTACGCCGTCGTGGCGACGGCGATGGACTACCTGCCCGAGGCGGTCGGCGGCTACCTGCGGCTGCCGCGCGATTGGGCGGACACCCGTCCGATCGACGGCTACAAGACCTCGCTGATGGTGCTGGTCGACCAGCTCGAGCTGCTGGCGGCGACCATGGACAAGATCCTCGACGCTGCCAACCGTGCCGATGCGCAGGCGCTGATCGCCCACGGCCGCTTCCTGCAGGCGAGGTTCGGGCAGCCGACCACGGACGCCGGGCCCGGACTGACGATCACCCCGCCGACATGAGAGTCCTGCGATGAGCACCCTGGCCGCCGCCCTCGACACCGTCGCCGACGCGGCGCGCTCCGCCGGACTCGACCCGTCCCAGGCCCGCCGGGAAGGCGAGGTGTTCGCTGCTGCCGTGGCGGAGCACGTCATCGCCACCGCTTTCGGCCCGTGGTGCGAGCAGACCGGACGACCCGCCTCGGCCGAGGAGTTCGCCGAAGCGGCCTCGGCCGGACGGCGCTACCGCTCGGCTCCGACCCCGCTGGTGTCCCAGCTGCACCTGACCCGCTCGCCCCACGCGACGGCGTACGAGGAGGCCTTGGCCGACGTAGCCACCGCCGCGATCGGGCTCGGCACGCCAGACGAGCGCACCGCCGGCATCGCGATGATGGCGATCGCCGCTCAGCGCGGCGGTGCCCCCGCCATGTCGAGCGCCGCCCGCGAGCCCGTGCGCGGCGTCGCCGACCAGCTGCTCGCGAGCCTCGAGGAGCGCAGTCGCAGCGTGCTGGCCCAGCTCGCCCAGCTGACGCCGCCGCCGGGCGAGGTGGGGCTGGGTCCCAGCGCGGCGTCGTCTCCCGGCTCGACCGACCGTGAGGGCGTCGCCGCCGCGTCGACGCCTCCTCCCACGGCGACCGAGACGGCCGTCCCCGAGCCCCCGGCCAAGACGCTCGAGGAGCTGCTGGCCGAGCTCGACGGCCTGGTCGGCCTCGACGACGTCAAGGCTGAGATCCACCGGCAGGCGGCGGTGCTGCGCGTCGAGGGGCTGCGCAAGCAGGCCGGGCTGGAGCAGCCGACCATCACCCGCCACCTCATCTTCAACGGCAACCCCGGCACCGGCAAGACGACGGTGGCCCGCCTGGTCGCCGGCATCTACCGCGCGCTCGGGCTGCTCACCAAGGGTCAGCTCGTCGAGGTCGACCGCTCCGAGCTGGTCGCCGGCTACCTGGGCCAGACCGCGATGAAGACCGCCGAGGTCGTCGCCTCCGCCGTCGGGGGCGTGCTCTTCATCGACGAGGCCTACTCGCTGGCGGGAGACCAGTACGGCCAGGAGGCGGTCGACACCCTGGTCAAGGAGATGGAGGACCGGCGCAACGACCTCGTCGTGATCGTCGCGGGCTACCCCGAGCCGATGCAGGTCTTCATCGCCCAGAATCCCGGACTCGAGAGCCGGTTCCGCACCACCATCGACTTCGCCGACTACACCGACGACGAGCTCGTGGCGATCTTCGCGCGTCTTGCCGGTGGCGCCGACTACGACGCGGGCGACGACGTGCTCGCGCGGCTGCGCACCCTGCTCGGCGCGGCGCAGCGCGGGCCGACCTTCGGCAACGGTCGCTACGTCCGCAACATCCTCGAGGCGGCGATCGGTCGCCACGCGTGGCGGCTGCGCGACATCGCCGAGCCGACCCTGGAGGAGCTGCGCACGTTGCGGCCCGACGATGTCGCCGATCCCCCCGAGGTCGTACCCTTCGAGACCACCCCCGAGGAGCAGCCATGAGCCAGGCCGCCGCGACGCAGTCAGCGCCCGCGCCCTCGACCACGTCCACGTCCACCACCTCGACCGCGATCAAGCCCGCGGCCCCGGCCCGCGCCACCGAGGACGTCCCACGGCTGCTCAACCGCTGGCAGGTCATCGCCGTCACCGTCTGCGTCCTCTTCGGCGTGGCGAGCGCCGGCCTCCAGCTGCTGAGCTGGCAGGCCAACCGTGCCGCCGCCGACAACACCGAGCAGCTGGTCCGGGTGCAGGGCATCCAGTCGACCCTCTTCCGCGCCGATGCCCTCGCGACCAACGCCTTCCTCAACGGCGGCCTCGAGCCTGCCGATCGCCGCCAGGCCTACGACGATGCGATCGACCACGCCTCCCGCGGCATCGCCGACGCCGCGGAGGCGCAGCCCGCCGACCGGGCCGCGCTGGCCGAGCTCAACACCCTGCTGACGCAGTACGCCTCGACCATCGAGCTGGCGCGCGCCAACAACCGCCAAGGCTTCCCCGTGGGCGCGGAGTACCTCCGCACGGCCAGCACCGCCCTGCGCGCCGACGCGCTGCCGATCGTGCAGGCGCTCGTCGACGCCAACGCCGCCCGCGCCGAGGACGAGATGGACGGCCAGCGGCCGCTGGTGATGTTGGTGCCCGGGGTGCTCGCGCTGCTGGTGCTCCGACAGATCAGCGGCGCCATCGCCCGACGCTTCCGGCGACGGGTCAACGTCGGCCTCGCGGCGGCGTTCGCCAGCATCGCGGCGCTGAGTCTGGTCGGGCTCGTGGTCACCTTCGGCCAGCAGTCCGACAACGACACCCTGCTCGACGGCAGCTACGCCCAGGCGGTCGACGAGGCATCGGCGCGCACCGCCGCCAACGACGCCAAGTCCAACGAGAGCCTGCGGCTGATCTCGCGCGGCTCGGGATCGGCGTTCGAGGCCGCGTGGGCCGCGGCGGCCCAGGTCGTCGAGGACACCGCCTCCCCCGACACCCTGCCCGCATGGCAGGAGTACGCCGACCGCCACGCCGCGCTCGTCGCCCTCGACGACGCCGGCGACTGGGACCGCGCGGTGCGCAACGCCACCACCAGCGGCGACCAGGGCTCCACCGCTGCGCTCGAGGCCTTCGACGCCCAGGCCCAGGCGGTGGTCGACGACTCCGCGGAGCAGACGACCGAGGAGCTGCGCGCGGGCAACACCGGCATCCTGGTGCTGGCCCTGATCTCGTTGGCGGTCGGCATCGCCGCCGCCGGACTCGCCACGTGGGGCATCGCCCAGCGCCGCCGGGAGTACGCATGAGGCACCCCACGTTCTCCGCATCCCCCGCCGCCCTCCTCGCCGCGGCGGCGTTCGTGCTGCTCGCCGCGGGCTGCGGCTACGACGCCACCCCGGTGCCGCAGCCGGTGGCCAGCGCCACCCCGAGCGCCGCTCCGGCGACCACGCCACCTGCCTGCGACGACGCGCTCGAGTCCTACGCGCCCACCGGCGCCCTGCCCTCGCCCGGGTCGCTCCCGGCGGGCTCGACGATGGCCGAGATCCGCGACCGGGGCCGTCTGGTCGCCGGGGTCTCGGCGGACACGTTCCTGCTCGGCTCGCGCAACCCGTTCACGGGCAAGATCGAGGGCTTCGACATCGACATGGTCAAGCAGGTCGCCGAGGCGATCTTCGGCGACGAGGACGCCTACCAGCTCCGGGTCATCACCTCCGCTGACCGGCTCCCCGTGCTGCAGGCCGACGAGGTCGACATCGTCGTGCGCAACATGACCATCAACTGTGCCCGCTGGCTCGACATCGCCTTCTCGGCGGAGTACTACCGCTCGGGCCAGAAGCTGCTGGTGCGCCGCGACTCCGGCATCACGGGCATCGACGACCTCGACGGCGTGGCGGTCTGCGCACCGGCGGCCTCCACCAGCTACGACAACCTGCGTCGGGTGGCGCCCGACGCGATCGCCGTCACCGCGACCACCCACACCGGCTGCCTGCTGAAGTTCCAGCAGGGCGAGGTCGACGCGATCACCGGCGACGACACCGTGCTCGCCGGTCTCGCCGCGCAGGACCCGTACGCCGAGGTGCTGGCCGACGACGCCTTCACCGACGAGCCCTACGGCATCGGGGTCAACGCCGAGCACGTCGATCTGGTGCGCTTCATCAACGGGGTGCTCGAGCAGATGCGGGCCGACGGCTCGTGGGAGCGCAGCTACGACACCTGGCTGGCCCCCACCCTCGGGCGCTCGCCTGGTCAACCCCGGCCCGAGTACGGCCGCACGCCGTGAGCCACGCACCAGCCGCACCGGGGCGTCTGGGCGAGGCCCTGGACCCGGCCGCGGTCCAGATGTACCTGACCGACCTCGACGGGTGGGTGCGCGCGCGCCGCGTCGAGCTCGACGAGCTCGACGCGGCGGCGATCGCCGCCGGTCGCGGCGCCGAGACCGCGGGCGACATGACCCTGGCCATGGCGATCTGGAAGTCGGTCGCCGACCGCTACCAGCTGCTGGTCGTGACCTTCGACGGCGGCCGGGTGACCCGAACGGAGCGGGAGCGCCTCTCGGTTCTCGTCTGGGGCCTCGACGCGGCCGGGGACGACGCGCCGGCGGTCTCGCTGCCCGAGGCCTGCCGACTCTCCGACGCGCTGGTCGGCCAGCTCCGGACCCGGCTGCAGCTGGTGCCCGGCGCCGACGCCAGCGCCGCTCGGATCAAGGGGCTGCGCGCCCAGCTCGAGCGGCTGCGCGACCAGGTCGCCCTCGAGCCGCCCTCGACACGAGCCGGCCCCGACGCAGCTCGCCACGACCTGTCACGCCGGCTGGTGGACCTCACCGAGCGCGCTCAGCGCGGCGCGGACGTCGGCGGCCTGCTCGGGCCACTCGAGATCGACGCCGCGCTCCTCGAGCGGGACCTGATCGTCGGCAACGCGCGCCGCCGCGAGGCCCGTGACCGCATCCTCGCCGCCCGCGCGCTCCGCACGACGCTGGAG
>WLIH01000094.1 GCA_009702305.1 Actinomycetota bacterium
ATGCCGAGCCCGTCCATGTCGCGCAGCGCCTGGTCGATGATCACGCCGATCTCGTCGGCGGGGATCTCGTCCTCGACCGGGATCGGGTTGGCGATCACGATGCCGCCGGCCAGGCCGAGGTCCCACTTGGCCGCCATCACGGCCGCGATCTCGGCCGCGCCGTCGACCCGCATCGGCGAGCCGTGGCCGCTGGAGCGGGAGTAGAACGACGGGAACTCGTCGCTGCCCTCCACCAGCACGGGCACCCCCAGCGTCTCGAGGGTCTCCAGCGTCAGCCCGATGTCGAGGATGCTCTTCACCCCGGCACTGACCACGGCCACGTCGGTGCTGCCGAGCTCGGTCAGGTCGGCCGAGACGTCGAAGCTCTCCTGCGCCCCGCGGTGCACGCCGCCGAGGCCGCCGGTCACGAAGGTGCGGATGCCGGCGAGGGCCGCGAGGCGCATGGTGGCGGCGACGGTGGTGGCGCCGTGCACGCCGCGGGCGACGACGTACGGCAGGTCGCGCACGCTCACCTTGGTGACATCGCCGTGGCTGGCGAGCAGCTCGAGGCCCGCCTCGTCGAGACCGATGCGCGGGCGGCCGCCGAGCACCGCGATGGTCGCCGGCACGGCGCCGTGCTCGCGGATGATGCCCTCGACCTCGACCGCCATGGCGACGTTCTGCGGATAGGGCATGCCGTGGCTGATGATCGTGCTCTCGAGGGCGACGACAGGACGGCCCTCGGCGAGCGCGGTCGCGACCTCGTCCTCGAGCTGGAGCAGGGGGTGCGGGGTCATGGTGCGCCCAGTCTGTCAGCCAGGTCCGCGCGGACGGTGTCGTGGCTGGCCACGGTGAGGGCGGCCGCCCGGTGGCCGTACGCCGCCGCGGCCGTGGGCGCCGCGCCCGCGATCAGGGCGTGGTAGAAGGCCGCGAGCATCGAGTCGCCGGCACCGGTCACGTCGACGACCGTGGTCGCGACGGAGGCCAGGTCGCTCGCCCCGCCCGGAGTGTGGAGCCGTGAGCCCGCCGTCCCCCGTCGCTCCCAGACCAGCTCGACGCCGCGCGCGTGCAGCGCCTCGGCCCCGCCCAGCGCCGCGAGCTCGTCGGCGTTGGGCGTGACGGCGAACAGGTCGCGCACCTGCGCCGCGATGCGGGTCGCCTTCGGCACGCTGACCGGGTCGAGCAGCACCCGCACCCCGGCGGCGCGGGCCAGGTCGAGGGCGCGCGCCAGTGGAGCGGGGGCGAGGTTGCCGTCGATCACCACGAGAGCGGCCGCGGCGATCGCCTCGGCTGCCGCGTCGACGTCGCCGGGGTCGAGGCTGTCGGTGGCGGCCATGTCGGCGATCGCCACGACCAGCTCCCCGCTCGCGTCGAGCACAGCGGTGTAGGTGCCCGTCGGGGTCGCTGCGCGACGGACGAGCGACACGTCGACGCCGGCTTCGGCGGTCGCGCCGAGCAGGTCGTCGCCGAGCGTGTCGGCACCGACGACGGCCACCAGCCGCACCGGCGTGCCGAGCCGCGCGAGGTTGTCGGCGACGTTGCGGGCGACCCCTCCGGGCGAGAGCCTCGTCGTGCCCGGGTTGCTGGTCGCGCCGACGACAGGGGAGGTGCTGCGGGCCTTGAGGTCCATGTTGGCGCCGCCGATGACGACGACCCCGGCCCGCTGCACCAGGACAGGCTATGCCGAGCGACGCTGGCGCTTCATGGTCACGGTGTCGATGACCGTGCCGTCGGTGGAGCGGGCGGTGAGCTTCATGGTCGCGATGCCCTGCTTGTCGCGCGGCGTGACGTCGAGGAAGGCGATCGAGTGGTCCTCGTAGGTCACCGCCGACCAGGTCGTGGCCTCGGGGATCCGGAGTCCGCCCTCGACGGTGACGTAGGACAGCGGCAGCCCGCCGGTGGGGTACGCCGCCTGGCCGGCCCCGCCGGCGGTGAGATAGGTCGTGCCGGTGCTCGAGTCGACGACCGCGCCGTCGGGCGCCTCCTGCACGGCGACGCCGCCGCGCATGATGTGGGTGCGCTCGTAGCAGTGGTTGTGGCCGTTGACGACCAGGTCGACCTCGAACTGGTCGAAGATCGGCTCCCAGCGGCTGCGGGTGCCGCCGTCGGAGCCGTGCACGAGGTTGGTGCAGTACATGCAGTTGTGGAAGCCCGCGACGATGAAGTCGATGTCGGAGCGCTCGCGCATCTCGGTGAGCCGGCCGACCAGCCAGGCGTCCAGCGTGGCGCCGACGTACCCGTTGTTGCGGTTGATCTCGGTCGAGGCGTCGTTGCCGTCGAGGGCGATGAAGCCGACGTTGCCGTGCACGAAGGAGTAGGTCACGGGGGCGTCCTTGACGCCGTTGGTCGGCAGCGAGAAGCGGTCGAGGTAGCCGGCGTAGCCGAGCTCGCCGTTGCCGGCCTCCATCTCGTGGTTGCCGACCGTGGTCATCCACGGCACCTTCGCGGCACTCGGCTGGATCTGCTGCAGCCACTGGTCCCAGACCTGGAAGTCCTGGGTGTCGGCGCTCCCCAGTCCGGTGCCGCCGCTGGAGTCGGCGTAGCAGAGGTCGCCGACGACGAAGGCGAAGGCCGGCTTCTGCTGGGCGATCAGCGCGACGTGCGCGGCGGCCGCCTCGTTGACGCCCATGTCGCCGAACGCCGCGAAGCGGAAGGCCTTCGGCTCCGACGGGGCCGTGCGGAACGAGCCCTCGTACGCCGTAGCGCCGGCGTGGCTGAGCCGGTAGCGGTAGGTGGTGTCGGGTCGCAGCCGGGTCAGGTCGACGTGGTGGTAGACGGTGCCGACGTCCTTGGACGAGCGGCTGTCCGCGGCGATCCGGGTGCCGAAGTCACGACCGAGGCCGAGCTCGAGCACCGGCTTCTTCACCGACGCGGGCGTCGACCACGACACCGCCATCCGGCGACGCGCGTCGGCACCGTAGGTCACGTGCACGCCCTGCGGGCGCACTCCCGCGCTCGCCGGCGGCACCCACAGCATCGGTCCGACCGTGGCGGCGGTGGCCAGCCCGGCCCCGGCGGCGAGGAAGCCGCGCCGGGAGGTCGTCGTGGGGGTGGTCAGGTCCTGGATCTCGCTCACACCGCTGAGAGAACCAGGTCGGTCTGAACGAGCGGTGAACGCCACGCCGCGAGCGACCCGGGCGAGACTGTCGTGGTGCGCCGTCTCCTCGTCCTCCTGATGCCCCTGCTCGTGCTGTCGCCCATCCCGCCGTCGCCCGCCGCGGCCGGTGGTGACGACATGGTGGTGCGGATGCGGTTGGTGAAGCTCGTGCGCTCGCTGCCGGTCGCTGTCGAGGACGGCACCGGCTACGACCGCGACCTCTACCCGCACTGGAGCAGTCAGGGCGCCGGCTGCGACACCCGCGAGGTCGTGCTGCGCGACGAGGACCGTGCCGACGGCTCGACGCAGGACGGCGAGTGCCGCACCGTCGGCGGCAGCTGGCGCTCGGCGTACGACGGCGTGACGACCGTCGACAGCTCGAGCTTCGACATCGACCACGTCGTCGCCCTGGCGGAAGCCCACGCCTCAGGTGCGTCGGCCTGGGACGTCGAGCGGCGCGAGGCCTACGCCAACGACCTCGGCGACCCCCGCTCGCTCATCGCCGTCTCCGCCTCGTCGAACCGCTCCAAGTCCGACCGCGACCCCGCCGAGTGGCTGCCCGACCTCGGCGTGTGCCGCTTCGTCACCGCCTGGACGGTGGTCAAGGTCCGCTGGTCGCTCACCGTCGACGCCGCCGAGAAGCAGGCCCTGCGCGACGCCGTCCGCGACTGCCCCGACCGCATCATCCGCGTGCAGACCGTCGGCTGACGCGCGCCGGGACGTCATCCGGACGGGACGTCCGCTTGTCCCAGCCGTATGACGTCTCGCGGGGGCTCAGCCAGGGTAGATCCGGAAGCCGGACTTCTCCCGGTGGGCGAAGGAGCGGTAGAAGTCCTGGGCCTCGTCGGTCAGCAGATCCATCCGTGAGGTCTCCGTCGCGACGAAGACCTCCTCGACCAGGGCGCGGGCGACGCCTCGCCGGCGGTGGGCGGGCGCGACCCCGAGCTGCGAGAGGAAGGACTGCATCACGCCGTCCCCCATGGCCTGCGCGAAGCCGATCACCTCGCCGTCGACGCACGCCACGCACACGGACACCCCTGGTGCCGTGCAGCCCTGCTCGACCACCGCGGGATCGGAGTACGTCGGCCAGCCGAGGTCTCGGCACAGGGCGGCGATGCCATCGCGGTGATGAGCGGCGTACGGCACAACATCCATGACTCAGGGTATCGATGCCGGGGGCTAGAGACCCAGCACCGCAGGGTTGCCGGACAGTGTCAGCCACCCGACGCGGCGCTCGACGATCAGCCATCGACCCTCGCGTCGCGCCCAGGTGTCGACGTACTCCCCGTTGGTGTCGAAGACGTCGCTCGCCAGGTCTCCCAGGCCGGCGTGCCGGGCCTGCACGTAGGCCTCGCTGGTCGCGCGGTCCCCGTCGACCGTGACGATGATCGAGCCCAGCAGGTGCTGGGTCGCGCCGCACCGGTCGAGGTGTCGGGCGAAGGTCGTGCGCAGCCGCGGCAGACCGTGCTGCAGACCCGACCCGTCGCCGTAGTCGAACACCACGTCCTCGGCGAAGACCGACGCCAGTTCGGACCAGCGCTTGCCGTCCAGCAGGCGTGCTGCCCGCCCGAGCTGATCGGTGACCGCCGAGCGGTCGAGCAGGTCGCGCAGTGAGGAGCCGTCCACGGTGCGTCCCTCGTCCACGAGGCGTCAGTGCGCCATGTCGACGAAGCGGGAATAGTGGCCCTGGAAAGCGACGGTGATGTCGCGGGTGGGGCCGTTGCGGTGCTTGGCGACGATCAGGTCGGCCTCGCCGGGGCGGGTCGACTCCTTCTCGTAGACGTCGTCGCGGTGCAGCAGGATCACCATGTCGGCGTCCTGCTCCAGCGAGCCCGACTCGCGCAGGTCGCTCATCATCGGGCGCTTGTCACCGCGCTGCTCGGGGCCACGGTTGAGCTGGGAGAGCGCGATGATCGGCAGCTCCAGCTCCTTGGCCAGCAGCTTGATCTGGCGGGAGAACTCCGAGACCTCGAGCTGGCGCGACTCGACCTTCTTGCCCGAGCTCATCAGCTGCATGTAGTCGATCACGATCAGGCGCAGGTCGTGGCGCTGCTTGAGCCGGCGGGCCTTGGCCCGGATCTCCATCATCGTCATGTTCGGCGAGTCGTCGATGAACATCGGCGCCGAGGAGATCTCGCCCATCTTGCGGGCCAGCTTGTTCCAGTCGTCGTCTTGCATGTTGCCGTTGCGGATGTGGTTGAGCGGCACCTTCGCCTCGGCCGAGAGCAGGCGCATCGTGATCTCCGAGCGCGTCATCTCGAGGCTGAAGAAGACCGAGGCCAGGTTGTTGTGGATCGACGCCGCCCGGCACAGGTCCAGCGCGAGCGTCGACTTCCCCATCGCGGGCCGCGCGGCCACGATGATCATCTGCCCCGAGTGCAGGCCGTTGGTCAGGTCGTCGAGGTCGGCGAAGCCGGTCGGCACGCCGTAGAGCCCGGCCTCGCGGTTGCTGATCGCCTCGATCTCGTCGAGGACGCCGTCCATGATGTCGCTCAGCGGCGCGTAGTCCTCCGAGGAGCGCTTGTCCGCGATCTTGTAGACCTCGGCCTGGGCCTGGTCGACGATGTCGTCGACCTCGCCCTCGCCGGCGTACCCGATCTGCACGATGCGCGTGCCCGCGTCGACGAGTCGCCGCAGGATCGCCTTCTCGCGCACGATCTCGGCGTAGTAGGCGGCGTTGGCGGCGATCGGCACGTTGGCCGAGAGCGTGTGCAGGTACGGCGCGCCGCCGATGCGCTGCAGCTCGCCGCGACGCTGGAGCTCGGCGGCCACGGTCACCATGTCGACCGGCTCGTTGCGCCCGTAGAGGTCGATGACCGCGTCGTGGATCGTCTCGTGGATCGGGCGGTAGTAGTCGACCCCGCGCAGCACCTCCGCGACCTCGGCGATCGCGTCCTTGCTGATCAGCATCGAGCCCAGCACCGACTGCTCGGCGGCCATGTCCTGCGGCGGGGTGCGGCCGACGCCCGGCGAGGAGGGGCGCTCGCCCGGTGCGTACGCCGCCGGGCCGTCGCCCCAGTCGTCGTACGGCGGCTCGGGCAGTCCCGGACCCGCGTGCTCGACGATGCTCAACGTGCTTCCTCCACCCGTGGCGCGACGACCCCGTGCTGACGAGCACGAGGCTAGGGACCGGCACCGACAACGGTGACGCGACGAGACGGCACGGCCGGTCACCGGCGTCTCCACGCCGGCGCCCCCACGATCGGGCGCCTCGACGACGCGGCTGAACCTACGTGGCCCCGAGGACCGCTGAACAGCACCTTGTCCACAGGACCTGGGGATAACTGCGGCCCACCCGTGGACGACACGCGCACAGCTGTGCACAGCTTGGGGAGGGCGGTGTGGACAACCTCGCGCAGAAACCGCTTCACGAGCCGCTGACCTGCATCGATGAGTTTCCGCAGCTGTGGAGAGAAAACAGTTGGTCGGCAATTCCGTTCGTGTCCCGTTCCCTGTCCCGTTGCCGGTCTGTTTGTCGACAAAGCGTGCGCCGGTCTCGTTATGCACAGGAGAGGCCGAGTTTTCCACCGGCCTCTGCGGGCTAGTCAGGTCATGCTCAGGAGGGCACTCTGACCCTTACGCTGACTAGAGGGTCCGCGCGTGCCACGGTGCCGGCGGCGCCTCCGGCGCCTGGTGCGCTCCGTAGGCTGCGGCCATGAAGCCGCTGCAATCGGTCGCGATGGGCCTGGTCATCATCGGCCTCGTCGCACCCCTGCACGGCTACGACCTGCTGCCGGACCCGATCGGGTGGCTCCTGGTCGTGCTCGGCGTGCGTGGACTGCCGACGAGCGTCGAGCGACGCCCGCTGCTCCACGCCGTCGCGGTCCTGGCGGCGCTCGTCTCGGTGGCGTTGTGGGTGCCCCGGGTGGCCGACGCCCTGGCCGACACCGACGACTCCCTCGTCTGGACCGCCAGCCTGCCGCAGCTCGCCTTCCAGGTGCTGCTGGCCCACAGCCTCGCCGAGGCCGCCGCCGAGGCAGGGGACGTCCGCTCGGCCCGGTGGCTGGGGCTGGCCCGCACCGTCGCCGTCGTCGTCGCGCTCGCGCCGGTGCTGGTCTTCGGGGCCGGCCTGAGAGACTGGGAGCCGGTCACCTTCCTGGCCGCCGACCTGTTGCTCCTCACCCTGATCGTGCTGCTGTTCCGCTACGCGTCTCGGGGGTGGGCCCAGCCACCGGCCGGGATGGTCCAAATGTCCACGAAATCAGGCGACACTTCGTAGCCTGGACAGGTTGTCGTGCGGGCCGACCGCGCGATCCGGTCAGCGCTTCGTGCCTGACCACCCCGAACATCCCCGAACAGCCCCGAACCGAAGGACGCCTCCCATGATCCACACCCGACACCTGCGTCGCGTGGCCGTCGTGGCCATGACCGGGCTGGTGGGTGCCCTGCTGCCCCTGGTGCTCGCGAGCGCGCCCGCGCACGCCGCCGACGGCTGCCTCAACGAAGGTGTCACGGGCGGCACGCTCGGCCTCGGCGGCACGCGCTGCGACGACGTCACCCCGCCCGAGACGACGTTGGGTGCCGTCACGCCGGCTCCGAACGCCGCCGGCTACATCAACGTCGACCAGGTCACGATCGCCTTCTCGGGCGCCCACCGCGACGGCGACACCGACCCGATCAGCTTCGAGTGCCAGTTCTACAACACCCCCTCGGCCCCCTCGACGTGGTCCAGCTGCACCAGCCCGGTGAGCTACGACGACCTCGACGACACGACGTCGGTCGCCTACACCTTCAAAGTGCGCGCGATCGACAGCGCCGACAACGGCACCGACGCGACGGCGGCCCCGCCGTTCGGCTCGGCCCCCAGCACCGACCTGCCGGACCTCGACGGCACGCCGGCCACGACGACGTTCAGCGTCGACACCACGACGCCGCAGACCTACATCTTCAACCAGCCCTTCGACGAGGAGCGTCCGGACCTGCCGATGGTCGACACGACCAGCCCGCAGTTCCGCCTGGCGGCCACCGAGGGCGCCTCGACCTTCCGCTGCGCCATCGACGGCGAGGCCTACCCGTGTGCCGAGGGCATCACGACGTTCGCCAACCTCACCCCCGGCGACA
>WLIH01000095.1 GCA_009702305.1 Actinomycetota bacterium
CACGGGAGTCTTCACCGACAACGCCCCCACCGACTGGGACGAGCCCGGTCTCATCCTCTCCAAGGAGAAGGGCGCGGCCTACGTCATCATCGACGAGGGCGACGACCCGGAGGTCCGTCCGGTCATCAACATCACCTCGGCCCAGCTCATCCTCGGCTCCGACAACCTGACCCCCCGGATCGTCTCGCAGGACGTGATCGACGAGCAGCCCCTCGGCGATGACATCGGCATCCTCAACGCGCCGGCCGTGCTGCCGGACACCTCGGGCCTGATCGGCAGCGGCTGGACCGCCTGCACCGGCACCGGGTTCGGCCTCAAGGCCGACGTGTCGAGCACTCCGCTCGTCCAGACGTCGGGCGACCTCGCCAACCCCGTCGGCTTCACCGTGGTCACCCAGGACGCCGAGGGCAAGAAGGAGTATTGGGTGATCGCCGAAGCGCCGGCGACGCTCGACCGTCCGGTCCAGGCGTTCCGCTACCTGCTCACGCAGGAGGCCGGTCTGGCCGACGGCCTGCTCGACGCGGTCAACCTGCCCACGATCGGCGAGGCGAGCGAGGTGCCGCCGGAGTGGGTGGCGCTCTTCCCCCGCGGCGGCGACCTCGACCTGACCAGCTTCGACCTGCCCGACGTCGGTGCCAGTGCGCCCGGCCTCGACGGTGCCAAGGTCGGTCAGTACCTCCCCGACGGCGCCGGGGGCGGCTACGCGCTCAGTGCCGACGGCCCGGTGCCGCTCGATCCGTTCGCGTACGCCGTCTACACGCACGCCCGCTTCCCCGACGGTCGCAAGCCGCGCCCCGCCGACCTCGCCGACGTCCCCGACGTCCAGCGGGCGGTCGGGGTCTACGACGCCGCGGCGTGGCCGACGCAGGCGCTGTCGGCGGTGGCCGGTCAGCAGTGTGCGCTCCTCGAGGCGACCGCCGGGGAGACGCCGCGGGCGCGGCTGGCCCTCGACCCGACCGGGGACGCCTCGGCCGAGGGTCTCGATGCGGCGACGGAGCGCGAGGCCTCGGTCGAGCGCGGCCATGCGGCGTACGTCATGAGCGGTGACTGGAGCGACGTCGCAGGCGACTCGGTCTGGGCCGTCGACGCCAAGGGTCGAGCCAACGCCCTCGTCGGACCGGACACCGCCGCCCAGCTCGGCTGGGAGAGCGTGCGGCCCACGCTGGTGCCCGACAGCTGGATCAAGCTCTTCGGCGAGGGTGTCGCCCTCTCGCGCGAGGCTGCGCTGTGCCCGCCGAGCCGGGTGACCGATCCCGAGTGCTCCTGATGCGCGCACTGTCCGGGTCGGCCGCAGCGGTGCTGCTCGCGGGCCTGCTCGTCCTGCCGGGTGCGCCGGCGTACGCCGCCGACGTGGCCTGCGCCGACCTCGGTGCCGACGACCCGCGACCGCCGACGCCGGAGGCGGTGAGCGCTCCGCTGCAGGCGCTCGGTGTCCCGGCCGCCCAGGCCTACCTGCGCTCCCAGGGCGTCGAGCCCGGCGCCGGGGTCACGGTGGCGGTGCTCGACTCGGGGGTCGTCCGGGACGGGTCGGTGCCGCTCGCGAGCGGTCTGCAGGCGCCCAGCTTCGGCAAGGCCCGCGAGCTGGTCTCCTACCAGGGCAGCGCCGTCGCGGGGCTGATCGCCGCACCCGAGACCGACGAGGGCGACCCGGTCGGCATCGCGCCGGCTGCGCGCATCGTCGACGTCCGGGTCTACGACGCGCTCGTGCCGGCCGACGACGGGACCGAGGTCGGGGTGAGCGCGTCCCGGGTGGCCCAAGGGCTCGCGTGGGTGCTCGACCGGGCGTCGTCCATCGACGTGGTGAATGTGTCGCTCCAGGTCGAGTCCACGCCTGAGATCACCGACCTCGTCGAGCGGCTGTGGCGCAAGGGCGTGATCGTGGTCGCCCAGTCAGGGGATCGCCCGAGCCAGGTCGTGGAGGGCTCGACCAGCCCCTTCGACGCCTATGTCGGCGAGCCGCGGCCGGGCGAGGACGTCGTCGACGTGGTCTTCCCTGCGGGCTACCAGCGCCAGGTCGTCGCGGTGAGCGCGACCGCCGGTGGGGCCGACCTCAGCGGCATCGTGATGCGCAACAGCGCCGTCGACGTCGCGGCGCCGACGGCCGGGGCGCTGTCGGTCGCCCTCAACGGCGCGGTGTGCGTGCTGCCGGAGACCAGCACGTCGCTCGCCGCGGCCGAGGTGTCCGGTGTCGTGGCGATGCTGATCTCGGCCTACCCCGACGACACGCCGCAGCAGACGTTGGACCGGCTCGTCAACACGGCCGCCGGCCGTCCCGACGTGCGCTCACCGCTGCTGGGCGCCGGGGTGGTGCAGGCCGACCAGGCCGTCTCGCGCATCCTCGAGCCGTCGGTCGACGGCCAGCTCGGCCAGACGCAGGTGCTGCCCGACGTGGAGCGCGCGGTCGCGCCGGAGCCCGAGCCGGACGTGCTCGCGGGCACCCGTCACGACGCCGTGTGGTGGGGACTGCTCGGAGGAGGGGCGCTGCTGCTCGCCCTGGTGCTGAGACCGGTCCTGTCGCGCCGTCGCTGATCGGCGTCCGCGGACTGGACACCTATAGGCAAGTAAGTCACTCGTATTTATCGTGAATGGCACCCGACCCGAGGAGCCCACGATGACGTACCGCCCCGAGACCCTGACCGTCCACGCAGGTCAGGAGGAGGCCGACCCGACCACCAACGCGAGGGCCGTGCCGATCTACCAGACCACGTCGTACGTCTTCAACGACACCGAGCACGCGGCCAACCTCTTCTCGCTCGCCGAGCCCGGCAACATCTACACGCGGATCATGAACCCGACGCAGTCGGTCTTCGAGGAGCGGATGACCCAGCTCGAGGGCGGGGTGGGGGCGCTGGCCACGGCCTCCGGCTCGGCAGCCACGACGTACGCCGTGCTCAACGTCGCCGGCGCCGGCGACAACATCGTCGCGCTCTCGACGCTCTACGGCGGCACCTACGCGCTCTTCGCCCACACGCTGCCGCAGTTCGGCATCACGGTGCGGTTCGTCGACCCGGAGAAGCCGGAGGACCTGGCAGCGGCGGTCGACGACCGGACCCGGCTGGTGTTCGCCGAGACGGTGGGCAACCCCAAGATCAACGTCGTCGACATCCGGGCCTGGGCCGATGCCGCGCACGCCCAGGGGCTCCCGCTGATCGTGGACAACACGGCACCGACGCCCTACCTCGCCCGGGTCTTCGACCACGGCGCCGACGTCGCGGTGCACTCGGCGACCAAGTACATCGGCGGGCACGGCACCTCCATCGGCGGCGTCATCGTCGACTCCGGCAACTTCGACTGGTCGGCCCACGCCGCACGGTTCCCGGGGCTCACCGGCCCGGATGCCGCCTACCACGGCGTGGTGTGGACCGAGGCCGTCGGCAACCTCGCCTACATCATCCGGGCGCGAACGGTGCTCCTGCGCAACACGGGCGCCGCGATCACGCCGATGAACTCCTGGCTCTTCCTGCAGGGACTCGAGACGTTGCACCTGCGGATGGAGCGCCACAGCGCGAACGCGCTGCGTGTCGCGGAGTACCTCGCCGGGCACTCGGAGGTCTCATGGGTCAGCTACCCCGGTCTCGCCGACAGCCCCTACAAGGCGGTGGCCGACCGGGTGCTCACCGGTCGGGGGTACGGCGGTCTTCTGAGCTTCGGTGTGAAGTCGGGTCGCGAGGGCGGCACGAAGTTCATCGAGGCGCTCGAGCTCTTCTCCCACCTGGCCAACATCGGCGACGCGAAGTCGCTGGCGATCCACAACGCCACCACCACCCACTCCCAGCTCACGCCCGACGAGCTCGCGGCGGCAGGCGTGCCCGAGGACATGGTGCGACTCTCGATCGGCATCGAGCACGTCGAGGACCTGATCGCCGACCTGGAGCAGGCGCTGGCCGCCAGCAAGTGACGGCCGAGCAGACGACGGCCACGCACGTGAGCCATGCCTCCTCGACCGCCCAGCGGGTCGTCCTGTCGTCGCCGGGCGACCCGCTGGTGCTCGAGCACGGCGCCCGGCTGGACCGGGTCGAGGTCGCCTACGAGACCTGGGGGGAGCTCTCGCCGGCGCGCGACAACGCCGTCTTCGTCTGCCACGCACTGACCGGCGATGCCCACGCCGCCGGCGACGGCGGGTGGTGGGAGAGCCTGATCGGGCCGGGGCGTCCGGTCGACACCGATCGGTACTTCGTGGTGTGCCCCAACCTGCTCGGCGGCTGCCGCGGGACGACCGGTCCGTCGTCGACCGACCCGGCGACGGGACGGCCGTGGGGACTGGACTTCC
Source organism: Actinomycetota bacterium (assembly GCA_009702305.1). Taxonomy (GTDB): domain Bacteria; phylum Actinomycetota; class Actinomycetes; order Propionibacteriales; family Nocardioidaceae; genus Nocardioides. The sequence goes on from WLIH01000095.1 coordinate 4,271, forward strand.
CGCTCGTGACGATGTCCGATCTGGTCGCCGTGCACCGGCGGCTGCTCGACCACCTCGGGCTGACCAGGCTGCACGCCGCGGTCGGCGGCTCGCTCGGCGGCATGCAGGTGCTGCAGTGGGCGATCGACGATCCGACCGCGCTCTCCCGCGCCGTCGTCGTGGCGGGGTCGTCGCAGCTGTCGGCACAGAACATCGCCTTCTCGGCGGTGGCGCGCGACGCGATCGTGCGTGATCCCGACTTCCTGGGCGGGGCCTACGTCGGCACCGGGCGCCGTCCGGACCGCGGCCTGGCCGTCGCCCGCCGGATGGCGCACATCACCTACGTCTCGGCGGAGTCGCTCGAGGCGAAGTTCGGACGCGACCGGCTCGCCGCCGGCCCGCCGCGCCACGGCACCGACTTCCAGGTCGAGGCCTACCTCGACCACCAGGGAGAGGTGTTCGTCGAGCGTTTCGACGCGTTGTCCTACCTCTACCTCACCCGGGTGATGGACTACTTCGACCCGTTCGCCGACCCTGCGGCGGCGCGCCGTGCCGGCTCGGCGGGCACCCGCTTCCTCGTGGTGTCGTTCGACTCCGACTGGCGCTTCCCGACCTCGCAGTCGCGGCGGATCCACGAACATCTGTCGGCCGCCGGCGCGGCGAGCCGGCACGTCGAGATCGCGTCGCCGTGGGGGCACGACTCGTTCCTGCTGCGACCGCCCGGCTACCACGAGCTGGTGGCCGAGCACCTGGATGCGCCCTAGCGACCCATCACGATCGAGCTGCGCAGGTCGAGGTCACGCGAGGAGGAGCCGACCTGGATGCCGTAGCGCCCGGGCGTGACGATCCAACGGTCCGCGCGGGTGCTCCACTGGGAGAACGCCCGCCGGTCGAGGCGCAGGGTGATCGTGCGGCTCTGGCCCGGCTTGAGGAGCACCTTGTCGAAGCCCTTGAGCTGGCGCGGCGGCTCGCCGGCGGCTGCCGGCGACGACACGTAGAGCTGCGGCACCGCCGAGGACGCACGTGTGCCGGTGTTGCGCACGGTGAAGGTCGCGACCGCGCCGGAGCCCGCGCGTCGCACCTGCAGGTCGTCGAAGGCGAACGTCGAGTAGCCGAGGCCGAAGCCGAACGGGAAGAGCGGCTTGAGCCGCCGCGAGTCGTAGTAGCGGTAGCCGACCAGCATGCCCTCGGAGTAGGTCTGCTCGCCGCCGACGCCGGGGTACTGCTCCGGGCTGAAGTCGAGCTGGTCCTCCGACACGGGGAGGGTCTGGGGCAGGCGACCGCTCGGCTCGTCGAGGCCGTAGAGGATGCGGGCCACCGAGTTGCCGTGCTCGTTGCCGCCGTACCACGGCAGCAGTACGGCTGCGGCGTCGCTGAGCCACGGCATCCGCACCGGCGCGCCGACGTCGAGCACGACGACGGTGTTGGGGTTGGCGCCCGTGACGGTCGAGACCATCTGCTCCTGGTCGAGCGGCAGCTTCTGGCAGAAGAGCGTGACGCAGACCTGCGGCGACATCGAGAGGTCGGCGCGGTCGCTTCCCTCCGATGAGCCGTCGCCGGCGACCACGATCGCGATGTCGGCGAGGCTGGCGACCAGCATCGCGTCGATGACCGATGAGCCCTCGGTGTAGACGACCGTGTCGCCGTGCTCCTGGGCCAGCGACTGCACGCCCTGCAGCACCGAGACCACCTGCGGAGGCAGGCCCGAGCCGTGCGACGACCCACCGCCGCCGGTGGAGCTCAGCGCGCCGAGCGGATTGGCGGCGTACCCGATGACGGCGATGGTGCGGCCGCCCTCGGTGTCGAGCGGCAGCATGTCGTCACGGTTCTTCAGCAGGACGGTGCCCTCGCTCGCAGCGCGGCGGGCGGTCTCCTTGTGCGCGTCGGTCGAGACGGTGCTGAGGAAGGCCGGCAGGCCCGGGGTGATGGGCTGCTCGAAGAGTCCGAGCTCGAACATCGGGCGCACGATGTTGCGCACCATCTCGTCCAGGCGGGCGCTCGTCAGGGTCTTGTCGGCCAGCGCCGTCTCGAGCTTGGCGGCGGCGAAGTACTTGCCTTCGCCGGCGCCGAAGACCGGCGTCGCCACCGGGTTCTCGAACGGCACGGCGTGCATCTCGAGGTCGAGGCCGGCCATCGCCGAGGGTGCGGTGGAGTGGACCGCGCCCCAGTCGGAGACGACGAACCCGTCGAAGCCCCAGTCGTCGCGCAGCCAGTCGTCGAGGAGGGTCGGGTTCTCGCAGGCGTACTTGCCGCCGACCCGGTTGTAGGAGCACATCACCGACCCGACGTCGCCGTCCTTGACGGCGGCCTCGAAGGCCGGGAGGTAGATCTCGCGGGCGGTGCGCTCGTCGACCGTGACGTCGACTGTCATCCGGTCGACCTCCTGGTTGTTGAGCGCGTAGTGCTTCGCGTCGGCGATGACCGGGTTGGACTGGATGCCCTTGATGAAGGGGACGACCATCTGGGCGGCGAGGTACGGGTCCTCGCCGAAGTACTCGAAGTTGCGGCCGTTGTACGGCGTCCGGGCGATGTTCATGCCCGGCCCGAGCATCACGTTGATGCCCTTGTCGAACGCCTCGTCGCCGATGGTGCGGCCGACCTCGCGCTGCAGGGAGCGGTTCCACATCGAGGCCTGGGCGACACCGGAGGGGAAGGTCGTCGTGCCCAGCTGCAGCCCGGCCACGCCGGAGCCGGCGTCGCTGAGCACGAGGTCGGGCACGCAGAGCTCGGGGATGCCGGTCACGTGGCCGGCGGTGCCGTAGTAGAGCAGGTACGGCGGCAGGTCGCCGAACGTGACCATGTGCATCTTCTGCTCGGCGCTCATCGCGTCGACCAGGGCCCGCGCCCGCTGGGCGGCAGGGTCCTTCGGGTCCATCCAGGCCGCGCACGCCGGGTCGACCGCGCGCGCTGTCGGACCCGCCGCGCCGGCCGCCACGGACGTGCTGCCGCCCGTGCCGACGGACACGATGGTGGCTGCCAGGGCGGAGGCGGCGATCGTGCTCATGGTCCTTCGGGTGGGCATGCTGCCGCCTCTCGCGATGTCGCCGACTCCTGTTGTGTCGACCGTCACATCAACGGTCGACCCGCCATCCCGTTACGCCACGGGGCATCGGTGGGGTGCCGTCCGCGCGATGCGCGGCCGCCGAGCCAGGCTCGCTAGGTGGCCGCGGCCGCCGAGCCGCTCTCCGATGCTCGGCGGGCAATCAGTCCGAGACCGATCAGCACGGCGACATCGTCCGGGACGGCACTGTCAGCAACGTGGACGACCCCGCTCGTCCGGAGCACGCCGCCGAGCGTCAGACGGACGGCCTCAGTGCCGTGGGCATCGACCCAGGAGAATCGACGTGAGAGCACCCCGCTGATCCTGAGGCGATAGCGCCGGCCGTCGATGGCGGCGTAGCCCCTCCCGAGGATGCCTGTCTGGTGAAATTCGCCGATCGTGGTGCCGTCGGCGGCGCGGGCGCGCACTGCGCGTCCGAGGAGCCCCAGTGTCGTGAAGTCGATCCGTTGGTTACCCAGGTCCAGGTGGGCTGAACGCTTGAGCAGGCCTGCGAAGGCGACCTTGCCTTCGGTCCCTGCCGCCTCGCTGAGGATCAGCGACGAGTTGATGAGGGCTGGCTGGGTCACGGTGATGGTGCGCATCGTCGGTCGCCTCTCTTCGTGCGGTTGTCGATCGGCCCGTCATCTCGATGCAGGCAGGAGGAAGGGTGCCAGCCTTGCGACGGTCTCCGAGATCATGTCGGCCGCGACTCGGTGAGCACGTGCCCCTTGTCTCCATGTCGGCGGGATGTCCGGGGCGTCGGCGCCGAGGTGACGTCGGCGTGACGCGGCCAC
>WLIH01000096.1 GCA_009702305.1 Actinomycetota bacterium
AACGGCGCCTTCGCCGAGCGGTTCATCGCCGACATGGACAACGGCTCCCCGGAGTTCACGAAGTTCCGCGAGCAGGGCGAGTCGCACCCGATCGAGAAGACCGGCCGCGAGCTGCGCAAGCTGATGGCGTGGGTCAAGAGCCACGACTCCGACTACGTCGAGGGCACGTCCGCCCGCTGAGCGAGTCGAGCGACAGCACGCCCCGGGGAGCCTGCTCCCCGGGGCGTGCTCCGTCTCCGACGGGAACACCCGCGTGGGCCTCGGCGTTGCCCCCACCATGCGCATCGAGGTGTGGAGCGACGTCGTCTGTCCGTGGTGCTACGTCGGCAAGCGTCGGCTGGAGTCGGCGCTGGCGGCCTTCGAGCACCCGGTCGAGATCGTCTACCGCTCGTTCGAGCTCGACCCGTCGGCGCCGCGGCACGGCCACGAGCTCACGCTGACGACGCTGGCGCGCAAGTACGCCCGACCCGAGGCCGAGATGCGCCAGATGATGGAGCAGCTCATCGAGACGGCGGCTGCCGACGGCCTGGACATGCGGCTCTTCGACAACGTGCACACCAACACCGTCGACGCCCACCGGCTGCTGCACCTCGCGCTGTCCGACGGCCCCGCTCGGCAGCGCGATCTCAAGGAGGCGCTGCTGGCGGCGTACTTCCTGCGCGCCGAAGACGTCGGCGACCACGGCGTGCTGCGTGCCGCGGCCCTCGAGGTGGGCCTGGATGCGGCCCGGGTCGACGCGGTCCTCGCGAGCCAGGAGTACGCCGACGACGTGGCGCACGACATCGCGCAGGCGCGGGCCTATGGCGCGACCGGCGTGCCGTTCTACGTCGTCGACGGTCGCTACGGCATCTCCGGCGCCCAGCCCGTCGAGGTCTTCACCGCGACCCTGGAGCGCGCCTGGTCCGACGCCCACCCGGCCGTCCAGCTGGTCGGCGGCGTCGCGACTGGTGCAGACGTCTGCGGACCCGACGGGTGTTCAATCTGACATTGGTTAGGCTTGCCTGACTCGGAGGCGTACGATCGCGTCTTGTGCTGGGCAACTTCCTGATCGGACTTCGCGAGGGCCTCGAGGCGTCCCTCGTGGTCAGCATCCTGGTCGCCTACCTCATCAAGACCGACCGGCGTCATCTGCTGCCGCAGATCTGGGTCGGCATCGCCGCCGCTCTCGGTGTGTGCACCGCGGTGACCGTCGGTCTCGGGCTGCTGGAGCGTCAGCTGACCTTCAAGTCCCAGGAGCTCATCGGCGGCGTCCTGTCGATCGTCGCCGTCGGCTTCGTGACCTGGATGATCTTCTGGATGGCCGGTGCCGCCCGGACGATGAGCGCCGAGCTGCGCGGTCAGGTCGACCGGGCCGCCGACGGCAGCCGCTGGGGTCTCGTGCTGGTCGCCGTGCTCGCTGTCGGTCGCGAGGGCCTGGAGACCACGCTCTTCCTCTATACCGCGACCCGTCAGGCGACCTCCGGCGGCGAGACCTCCACGGCCGAGCCGATCATCGCGGCGGCGCTCGGGATCGCGACCGCCGTGGTGCTGGGCTACCTGATGTTCCGCGGCGCGCTGTCGATCAACCTCACCGTCTTCTTCCGCTGGACCGGCGCCTTCCTCGTCATCGTCGCGGCCGGTGTCCTCGCCTACGGCATCCACGACCTGCAGGAGGCCGGCGTGCTGCCGGGTCTCAACACGCTCGCGTTCGACGTCAGCGAGCAGATCCCGCCCGGCTCCTGGTACGGCACGCTCCTGAAGGGCGTCTTCAACTTCTCGCCGGCCACCACCGTGCTCGAGGCGGCCGCCTGGGTGCTGTACGCGGTCCCGACCATGGCCCTCTTCCTCGGCGTCCTGCGACGCGGATCCACCCCTGCCAAGAAAGCGATCACCCATGTCTAAGCTCCTCCCGGCGCTCGCACTGACCCTGGTGGCGACGGCGGCCCTCGCCGGCTGCACCGAGAGCACCTCGACCGACACCGGTGCCGAGGGCTCGGCCCGCGCGGTCGACGTCACGTCCAGCGACGACGGCTGCGACGTCTCCGCGGTGGAGGCCCCGGCCGGCACCCTGACCTTCAACGTCACCAACGACGGCTCCCAGGTCACGGAGTTCTACCTGCTCGGCGACGACGGCCTGCGCATCGTCGGCGAGGTCGAGAACGTCGGCCCCCAGCTGACCCGTCAACTGGTCGTCAACGCACCTGCCGGCTCCTACGTCACCGCCTGCAAGCCGGGCATGGTCGGGGAGGGCATCCGCTCCGACTTCACCGTGACCGAGTCCGACGAGGTCGCCGAGGTCTCGGCCGACGAGCAGGGCCTCGTCGACCAGGCGCTGGCCAACTACGGCGCCTACGTGCAGGACCAGTCCGACCAGCTGCTGGTCAAGACCCGTGAGTTCGTCGAGCTCTACAAGGCAGGCAAGGACGACGAGGCGCGCGCTCTCTACCCCGTGGCCCGCACCCACTGGGAGCGCATCGAGACCGTCGCCGAGTCCTTCGGCGACCTGGACCCGAAGATGGACCTGCGTGAGGCCGACCTCGAGCCCGGTCAGAAGTGGACCGGGTGGCACCTGCTCGAGAAGGACCTCTGGCCGGCGCGCGCCGAGAAGTACCGCGCGCTCACCCCAGCCGAGCGGGCGACGTACGCCGACGACCTGCTGGCCAACACCGAGACCCTCGACGCCAAGATCCAGGACCTCACCTTCACCGTCGACCAGATCGCCAACGGCTCCCGCGGATTGCTCGAGGAGGTCGCGACCGGCAAGGTCACCGGCGAGGAGGAGTACTGGTCGCGCACCGACCTGTGGGACTTCCAAGCCAACGTCGACGGCGCCCGGGTGGGCTTCGAGGGCATCGAGCCGATCCTCGAGCAGAAGGACCCCGATCTGGCGGCGACCCTGACCGAGCGCTTCGACGCGCTGCAGGCGCTGCTCGACGAGCAGCGCGACGGTGACGGCTTCCGCCTCTACGACGAGCTCTCGGTCGACGAGGTCAAGCAGCTGGCCGACGCGGTCAACGCCCTGTCCGAGCCCCTGTCCCAGCTGACCGCTGCCGTCCTCTCCTGACATGGCCCTCCCCGTCTCCCGTCGCGGGCTCCTCGGTGGCGGCGTGGCCGCCGCCGGGGTCGCGGGCGCCTTCCTCGCCGGTCGCTCCAGCGAGGGTGCGACCGCCGAGCCCGATGGGCCGCTGTCCTACGCATTCCGCGGCGAGCACCAGGCCGGCATCGTCACGCCGGCCCAGGACCGGCTCCACTTCGCGGCCTTCGACGTCACCACCGAGTCGCGCGAGGAGCTGATCGCGCTGCTGGTCGCGTGGACCGAGGCCGCCGAGCGGATGACCGCAGGCGGCTCCGCCGGCCCGATCGGGCCCGTCGAGGGCGCCTACAACCTGCCGCCCGACGACACCGGCGAGGCCATCGGCCTGCCGCCGAGCGGACTGACGATCACCTTCGGCTTCGGTCCCGGGCTCTTCCGCGACGCCGATGGCAAGGACCGCTTCGGTCTGGCCGATCGTCAACCCGATGCGCTGACCACGCTGCCCCACTTCCCCGGGGACAATCTCCAGCCCGGCCGCTCCTACGGCGACCTCTGCATCCAGGCCTGTGCGCAGGACCCGCAGGTGGCGGTCCACGCCATCCGCAACCTGGCGCGCATCGGCTTCGGCACGGTCGCGGTCCGGTGGTCGCAGCTGGGCTTCGGTCGCACCTCCTCGACGACGACCTCGCAGTCGACGCCGCGCAACCTCTTCGGCTTCAAGGACGGCACCGCCAACCTCAAGGCCGAGGAGTCCGCCGCCCTCGACGAGCACGTGTGGGTCGCCGCCGACGACGACGCCAAGGCCGCCTGGCTCGCCGGCGGCTCCTACCTGGTGACCCGCCGGATCAACATGACCATCGAGGTGTGGGACCGTCAGCCGCTGGGCGATCAGGAGGCCTTCGTCGGACGGTCCAAGGACACAGGGGCCCCGCTGTCGGGTGGCGGCGAGTTCACCGAGCCCGACTTCGACATGCCCGGGAGCGACGGGCCGGTGATCCCCGCCGACGCGCACGTGCGCCTGGTGCACCCGGACCTCCACGGTGGCGCCCGGATGCTGCGACGCGGCTACAACTTCGTCGACGGCACCGACGACCTCGGCGGCCTCAACGCGGGGCTGTTCTTCATCGCCTACCTCCGCGACCCGCGCACCCACTTCATCCCGATCCAGCTGCTGATGGCCAAGCAGGACGCCCTGATGGAGTACCTCAAGGTCACCGGCTCCGCCCTCTTCGCCGTGCCGCCCGGCACCGCGCCGGGGGAGTACGTCGGCCAGGCGCTCTTCGCCTGAATCGTCCGATCCGGCTCCACCAGCGACGTGGCCAGGGCGGTTCAGCTGACGGGGTCGAGCGTCACCAGGACGACGGTGTCGGCGTACGTCAGGCCCTGGCGGCCTTGGGGTCCGAGCTTGGCGAGAAGTTTGGTCACCGTCGTCATGACGCCGTACTTCGCCCGGATCGCGGCCTTCACGGCGTCGAAGTCCGCACCGGAGTCGACCATCGTGGCGGTGCCCGTCATCGGCGCGCTGCCGTCCTTGAGTCGACCGCGGGAGTCCGACGCCTGCACGCTGACGCGCGCGGTGTGGGCGAGCCGCTTCGTCTTCCCGGTCCCCCGGGCGGTCCAGAAGCCGAGTCGGCCGTCGTCGAGCGGCACCAGCCACACAGGGCTGCTCACCGCCTCGCCGGAGCGCCTGTAGGTCGTGAAGGACATGTACTTCTCGTCCGCGAGGGCCATCTGCCGAGCGTAGGGGCCTAGGCGGTGGCGAGGAAGTGCTGCGACGGCTCGGGATACCAGTCCGACGTGACCCCGAGGTCGGTCATCCCGATCCGGCGAGCGACCGCCTGCGAGGGGTAGTTGTCGATGTTGGTGAGGGCGTGGATCTCGCTCAGTCCGCTGGCGAGGCCGTGAGCGAGGAGTGCGGCGGCCGCCTCGGACGCATAGCCGTGCCCGTGGCTGTCGGGGTGGAGGTACCACCCGATCTGCACCAGGGCGTCGGACTGGGGGATGTGGTCGAGGAGCACCGTGCCGGCCGGCGCGCCGGTCTCGGCGACCTCGATCGCCCAGCGCCCGCGGGGTGCTTCGGCGTTGCGCCATTCGGCGATGCGAGAGCGGGCGGCATCGAGGTCGGCCATCAGCTTCGGCGGACCGTCGTCGAGCCAGCGGACCACCTCGACCCGGCTGAGGATGTCGAGCAGGCGGGGCGCCTCCTCGTCACGCCACGGGCGCAGCACCAGCCGGTCGGTCTCGAGTCGCACCCGAGGAGTATTTCAGGGGCCGGGTGCCGTCCGCACCCGGAATACTGGTCGCGTGACCACTCCCTGGCTGCCCGGACCCGACCAGTGGCAGCACCCCGTGCGCGCCGAGCTGTCGACGGGCCACCATCTGCGCTCCATCCACGCCGACGACACCGACCTCGACATGCTCGCGGTGATGGGCTCGCGCGAGCGGCTCTGGTCGATCTACGGCGAGGCGTGGGGCTGGCCGCCGGCCGACATGACCGCCGAGGCCGACCGCGCCGACCTGCAGCGGCACTGGGAGGAGGCGCAAGCCCACCAGTCCTTCAACTACGCGCTGTTCGACCGCGACGAGACCGAGCTGATCGGCTGCTGCTACATCGACCCGCCCGAGAAGGTCGGGGCCGACGCCGAGATCTCGTGGTGGGTGCGCGACGAGTACGTCGACAGTCGCGTCGAGCAGGCGCTCGACCTCTTCGTGCCCGACTGGATCGCGACCGAGTGGCCCTTCCGACGCCCGCGCTACGTGGGCCGCGACCTCACCTGGTCGGCCTGGCTGGCGCTGCCGGACTGCTGAGGTCGAGCACCCGGTCGATCTCGAGATCCTCCAGCGGCCGGGGTGCGCCTGACTCCTCAGGCGACCATCACCCGGCCCGGCCCCGGCCGCCCGCGGGGCGTGCTGTGGCGCACGACGTCCCAGGCCGCTGCGAGCCGCGAGACCGCGAGCTCGAGCTCGGCCACCGGACGGGTCCACGGCAGCCGGACGAACCGGTCGAGGCCGCCCTCGGCGGCGAAGACCGGTCCGGGCGCGACGATGACGCCGAGCCGCTCCGCCTCGTGGGCGAGGGCGGTCGCCAGGGCGTCCGGCAGCTCGCACCACAGGGCCAGGCCGCCGCCGGGCCGCACGAAGCGCCACTGCGGCAGCTGCTCGGCGACGGCGTCGAGCAGGGCCGCGCGTTGCGGTCGCAGGCGGTCGAGGTGCTCGGGCAGCACGTCGCCCCGGTCGAGCAGGCGTGCGAGCACCAGCTGCTCGAGCACCGGGGCGCCGAGATCGAGGGTGAGCCGGGCCTGGGTGAGTCGGTCCATCAGCCCGTGCGGTGCCCTGATCCAGCCGAGCCGCAGCCCGCCCCAGAAGCTCTTGCTGGCGCTGCCCAGCGTGATCGTCGACGGTGAGTGCGCGGCGAACGGCAGCGGCATGTCCTGACCGTCCAACGCGAGCGCCTGGTGGGCCTCGTCGACGACCGCGACGGTGCCGGCCCGACGCAGGTGGCCGGCGTACTCCTCACGCTGCTGGTCGCTCATCACCTGACCGGTGGGGTTCTGGAAGTCGGGGATGAGGTACGCCAGCGAGACGGGGGTGCGGGCGAGGGTGCTCGCCACGGCGGCCAGGTCCCAGCCGTCGGGATCGACGGGGAAGGCGACCAGGCGGGCGCCGGCGCGCCGGATCGCCTGGGTGGCGTTGGGATAGACCGGCGACTCCACCAGCACCCGCTGACCCGGTGCCGCGAAGGCCTGGGCGACGACCGCCGCGCCCGACAGCGCTCCGCTGGTCACCATGATCTGGCCCGGGTCCGTCGGCAGTCCTCGGGCGGCGTAGGAGCGCGCGATCGCCGCCTGGAGCTGGGGCAGGCCGGCCGGGAAGTAGCCGTGCCCGCCGAGGTACGCCGGCAGCTCGGCCGCCGCCTCGGCGTACGCCGAGAGCAGGCCGGGCGGGGCGGAGGCCGCGGCGCAGTTGAGATCCAGAGCCTCGGCGTCGTCGGGGCTCGGCAGCAGCGCGCGGTCGTGCGAACGGCGTCGCCCGCCGGGCACCCGGGTGTAGGTGCCCGAGCCCTGACGGGCCTCGGCGAAGCCCGAGTCGCGCAGCGCGGCGTAGGCCCGGGTCACCGTGGTGCGGGAGACGCCGAGCGCCTCGGTCAACTCGCGCTCGCTGGGCAGCCGGGCGTCGTACCCGATCCGGCCGTCGCCGATGAGCAGCGTGAGGGCGTCGGCCAGCCCGGCGTAGGCGGGGGAGCGGTCGAAGTCGCCGACCAGGGCGGCGATCCGGCCCGCGGAGATCGAGGTGGCTGCGCTCATGCAGTCCACTGTTCCATGATTGGCTATTCAAGACCAGGCCAATCTCGGTCACGCTGGTGGGGTGACCGTCTCTACCGAGCCCACCCCGCAGCTCGCCCGCCCGGCCCTCGCCGACCTGGGTCCGATCGCCCAGCTGCGCGCCGGGCGGCTCGCACGCCGCCTGCCCCAGCTCTACGTCGGCCTGGTGCTCTACGGCGTCTCGCTCGCGATGATGCTGCGCGGCGACCTCGGGCTGGCGCCGTGGGACGTGCTGCACTCGGGCGTGACCCGGCACGTGCCGCTCGACATCGGTCAGGTGCTGATCGTGGTCAGCTTCGTCGTGCTGGTGCTGTGGATCCCGCTGCGGGAGATGCCCGGCATCGGGACGATCTCCAACGCCGTCGTCATCGGTCTGGCCGCCGACGTGACGCTGGCGCTGCTCGACACGCCGTCCCCGCTCGCGGCCCGGGTCGCGCTGATGCTCGGCGGCATCGTGCTGTGCGCGCTGGCGACCGCCTGCTACATCGGCGCCCAGCTGGGGCGCGGTCCGCGCGACGGCCTGATGACCGGGCTGCACCGTCGCACCGGGCTGTCCCTGCGCCTGGTGCGCACCGGCCTCGAGGTGGCGGTGGTCGTGATCGGCCTGCTGCTCGGCGGGCACCTCGGCATCGGCACGGTGCTCTTCGCGCTCTCCATCGGGCCGCTGACCCAGGCCCTGCTGCCGGCGTTCGTCGTCGACCTCACGTGACCCGGCGCTAGTTTCCCGCAAACGGCCGGTGAGTCGG
>WLIH01000097.1 GCA_009702305.1 Actinomycetota bacterium
CAGCGGCCGTCGGAATGCTCGGGGGTCGCGTCGATCGCGGTGCCCAGGTCGCGCAGGTCGCCGCACGCGTCGACCAGGGTGAGGTCGACGGCCGCTCCCGCGACGTGCGGCGCGACGGCCACCGGGCTGACGAACCGGCTGGTGAGGTGGTGCAGCTCGTCGGCCGAGATGCCGGGCCGGGCGGCGCAGACCTCGGCGGCGTACGCCGCGATGATGACCCGCTGATCGGCCACGCTGCGGTGCCCCTCGACGACGAGCAGCCCGATGCCGCGCGGCAGCAGGTCCTGGGCCGCGGTCAGTCGGTCCGCGAGTCCGGTGCGCACCAGGGCGCGCGCTGGTCCGAGGGCCGGGTCGAGGTGGACCAGCGGCTCGCCGGTCTCGTGGACGGGGACGGCGGCGACGCGCGGGTCCGAGAGCAGGATCGTCATGGCTCCACCGTCGCCGCGCGACCCGGGTCGCGGCCTCCACCTGAGGTGCCGCAGGGCTGTCCTGCAGGACGAGGTCCTGGCCCCCAGGACGAGGCGCCGGCCCGGGCATGCGGCCGAGCATGAGGTCATGATCGCGATGACCCTGGCTGAGATCTCGTCCGTGGTGGGCGGTCGCGTGGACGGCGACCCGACGCACACCGTGACCGGAGCGGCGTACGTCGACAGCCGCCACCCCGAGCCGGGCGGGCTCTTCGTCGCGGTGGTGGGCGAGCACAGCGACGGTCACGACTTCGCTGCGCACGCTCACGCCGTGCTGGGGTCGCGGCCCACCGGTCGACCGACCGTCGTCGTCGACGACCCGGTCGTCGCCCTCGCCGCGCTCGCCCGCCATGTCGTGCGGCAGGTGCGCCCGCGGGTGCTGGCCGTCACCGGGTCGCAGGGCAAGACCGGCGCCAAGGACCTGCTGGCGGCCGTGCTGACCGGATCCGTGGCCACCCGAGGCAACCTCAACAACGAGCTCGGGGTGCCGCTCACCTGCCTGCGTCTCGCGCCCGACTCGACCCACCTGGTGCTCGAGATGGGCGCGCGCGGCGTCGGTCACCTGGCCTGGCTGTGCGACATCGCCCGGCCCGACGTGGCTGCGGTGACGGCCGTCGGCACGGCCCACGTGGGCGAGTTCGGCTCTCCGGAGCTCATCGCGCTCGCCAAGGGCGAGCTGGTCGAGGCGCTCGCCCCGGACGGCGTCGCGGTGTTGAACGCCGACGACGCGGCCGTGCTCGCCATGGCCTCGCGCACCGGCGGATCGGTGCTGACCTACGGCGCCCGGGCGGCCGTGTCGTGGCGTGAGATGACGCTCGACGAGCGGGGCCGTGCGTCGTTCACGCTGTGCCACGCCGGGCGGTCCGAGCGCGTGCGCCTGCAGGTCGTCGGCCGCCATCAGGTGGCCAACGCGACCGCGGCGGCGGCGATGGCCCTCGCGGTCGACGTGCCGCTCGCGCTCGTCGCCGCTCGGCTCAGCTCCGCAGCACCGGCCTCCCCGCACCGCTGCGATCTGCGCGAGCGGGCTGACGGGCTGCTCGTGCTCGACGACACCTACAACGCCAACCCCGCCTCGGTGCGTGCCGCGCTGGACACCCTGGTCGCCCTGTCGTCCCCGCGGGCCGGGCGCCCGGTCGCCGTGCTCGGCGAGATGCGCGAGCTCGGCGCCGCCTCGCACGCCGCCCACCTCGCGGTGGGCGAGCACGCCCGGTCGCTGGGGGTCGGCGTGCTGGCGGTGGGTGCCGCCGCGTCGGCGTACGGCGGGGTGCCGGTCGCCGACCTCCCGGCGGCCCTCGCGTGGCTGCAGGCCGATCTGCGCCCCGACGACACCGTCCTGCTCAAGGCCTCCCGCGGGGTCGGTCTCGACCGCCTCGTGGCCGACCTGCTCGCCTGACCCTCAGCCCGTTCACTCTCCACAGGCCCACCACTTGTAACGCGGTGTTAGCCGATCTTCTGACCCGTTGCAACGGGCTAGAAGATCGACGAACAGCGCGTTACAAGGGGCCGGAGCCGCCGAACCTGTGGACAGTCAGCGGGCCGGCTCAGAGAGCGGCGGCGACCCGGGTGCCCTGCTCGATGGCGCGCTTGGCGTCGAGCTCGGCGGCGAGGTCGGCGCCGCCGATCAGCTGTGCGGATCGACCGAGGGCGACCAGGTCGTCGTAGAGGTCGCGCACCGACTCCTGACCGGCGCAGAGCACCACGTGGTCGACGTCGAGCACGTGGGCGACGCCGTCGAGGGTGTAGTGCAGCCCCGCGTCGTCGACCTTGTCGTACGACGCCCCGCTGACCTGCACGACGCCCGACTGCTTCAGCACCGCCCGGTGCGCCCAGCCGGAGGTCTTGCCGAGGTCCTTGCCGATCATCGAGGTCTTGCGTTGCAGCAGCGTCACCTCGCGCCGCGGCTCACGTGCCTTGCGCTCGGTGAGACCGCCGGCGTGCAGGGTCGGGTCGCCGACGCCCCAGTGCGCCATCCAGTCGTCGGTGGTCTCGCTCGGGTCATGGGTCAGCCAGACGCTGACGTCGACACCGATCCCGCCGGCGCCGATCACAGCCACCCGGCGACCCGGCACCACGCGGCCCGCGAGCACGTCGGCGTACGACGCCACCTTGGGGTGGTCGACGCCGTCGAGGTCGGGGATCCGCGGCGTCACGCCGGTCGCGACGACCACGTCGTCGTACGACGCCAGGTCGGCCACCGTGGCGCGCGTCGAGAGTCTGACGTCGACCCCGAGCACCTCGAGTCGTCGGGCGTAGTAGCGCAGCGTCTCGGCGAAGTCCTCCTTGCCGGGCACGGCCATCGCGAGGCGGAACTGGCCGCCCAGCGACGCCGACGCCTCGAAGAGCGTGACGGCGAGGCCGCGCTCGGCCGCCGAGACAGCCGCGGCGAGACCGGCAGGCCCCGCGCCGACGACGGCGACGGTGCGGCGCACCCGCGTCGGCGTCAGCACCAGCGTGGTCTCGCGGCACCCGCGCGGGTTGACCAGGCAGGAGGCCTTGCGGTTCTGGAAGGCGTGGTCGAGGCACGCCTGGTTGCAGGCGATGCAGGTGTTGATCTCGTCGGCGCGACCGGCGCGCGCCTTGGCGACGAACTCCGGGTCGGCGAGCAGCGGCCGAGCCATCGAGACCAGGTCCGCCTCGCCGGCGGCGAGGATCTGCTCGGCGAGCTCAGGGGTGTTGATCCGGTTCGAGGCGCAGACCGGCACCGACACGGCCGCCTTGAGTCGGGCTGTCGCCGAGCGCCAGGCACCGCGAGGCACCTGCGTGATGATCGTCGGCACGCGCGCCTCGTGCCAGCCGATGCCGGTGTTGAGCAGGGTCACGCCCTCGGCCTCGAGCAGGTGCGCGAGCTCGACGACCTCCTCCCACGTCTGTCCGCCCTCGACCAGGTCGAGCAGCGAGATCCGGTAGACGATCGGGAAGTCGGCGCCGACCAGCTCGCGCGAGCGACGCACGATCTCGACCGGGAAGCGCATCCGCTTGGCGGCCGAGCCGCCCCAGGCGTCGGTGCGGTCGTTGGTGCGTGCGGCGAGGAACTGGTTGATCAGGTAGCCCTCCGAGCCCATGATCTCGACCGCGTCGTAGCCGGCCTTGACCGCGAGCGCGACCGAGCGCGCGAAGTCGGAGGCGGTCCGGTCGACGCCGCGCGTCGAGAGTGCAGAGGGCTTGAACGGCGTGATCGGCGACTTGCGCGAGGACGCCGAGACGCTGAACGGGTGGTAGGCGTAGCGCCCGGCGTGCAGCACCTGCAGGGCGATCGCGCCGCCCTCGTCGTGCACGGCGGCCGTCACCTGGCGGTGCCGCATGGCCTGCAGGCGCGAGCTCATCTCGGAGGCGAAGGGCTTGAGCTGGCCGCGGTGGTTGGGGGAGTAGCCACCGGTCACGATCAGCCCGACCTCGCCGCGGGCCCGCTCGGCGAAGTACGCCGCCAGCTTGGGCACGTCCCACGCGAAGTCCTCCAGGCCGGTGTGCATCGAGCCCATCACGACCCGGTTGCGCAGTGTCAGCTTGCCCAGCGTGACGGGCGAGAGCAGGTGGTCGTAGGTCATCGGTGTGCCTCCAGGTACTCGGTCAGCCAGGTGATCCACGTCTGCTCCATCAGGATGCCGCCGCGCAGCACGAGGTACTGGTCCAGCTCGGCTCCGGCCAGGGCGGCCGGCTCCGGGTAGTCGCGCTTCATCAGCTGCTCGTAGTGGTCGAGCCGGATGTGGTGGTCGGCGAGGTTGGCGCGCACCACGTCGAGCACCGCCTCCCGCTCGCCGTACGACGCCCCGCGCAGCTTGACGGCTAGCTCGGAGCGCAGGGTGTGGGTCTGGGTCGGCTCGGCCAGCCAGGCCGCGAGCGCCTCGGCTCCGGCCGGCGTCACGTCGTAGACGCGCTTGTCGGGCTTGCCCTGCTGCGCGAGCGCCGTCGCCCGCACCCAGCCGTCGCGCTCCATCCGGGCCAGGGTGCGGTAGATCTGCTGGTGGCTGGCACCCCAGAAGTAGCCGATCGACCGGCTGAACCTCTTGGTCAGGTCCAGGCCGGCGGCGGGCTGCTCGCTCAGGGCGACCAGTAGGGCGTGCTCCAGCATGGGAGCAGTGTGCGCCACCTATGCAACGAGTTGCAAGCAACGTCTGCTGCGCCGGGTGCCGCCAGGCCTCTACGATCTGGCCATGTCGAAGCGTCGCTCCGCCGCCCTTGCGTCCCTGGTCCCGCTCCTGGTGCTCGCCGCTGCGTGCGCGCCGGCCGACGACGAGAGCGCCGCCGACCCGTCCACCGACAGCACGGCGAGTGTCAGCGCCGATGCCTGCGAGACCGACCAGCTGCCGCTGCTCACGGACGGCACGCTGACGATCGGCACCGACTCCCCGGCGTACGAGCCGTGGTTCGTCGACAACGACCCGACCAACGGCGAGGGCTACGAGTCGGCCGTGGCTTACGCCGTCGCCGAGCAGCTCGGCTTCTCCGCGGACGAGGTGACCTGGGTGACCGTGCCGTTCAACACCTCCTACAAGCCGGGCGCGAAGCCGTTCGACTTCGACATCAACCAGATCTCGATCACCCCGTCGCGGGCGAAGGTCGTCGACTTCTCCGACGGCTACTACGCCGCCGCGCAGGCCGTGATCGCACTCAAGGGCTCGCCGGTCTCCGAGATCTCGAGCATCGCCGACCTGGCCGACTACAACCTCGGCGCCCAGACCGGCACCACGTCGCTGAGCGCGATCACCGACATCATCAAGCCGGCCAACGACCCCTTGGTCTTCGAGGACACCAACGCCGCCAAGCAGGCGCTCAACAACGGCCAGGTCGACGCGATCCTGGCCGACCTGCCGACCGCGTTCTACATCTCGGCGGTGGAGATCTCCGGCAGCGAGATCGTCGGCCAGTTCCAGCCCGAGACCGGGGAGCAGGAGGAGTTCGGCATGCTCTTCGAGAAGGGCAGCGAGCTGGTGCCGTGCGTCGACGCGGCGCTGGCCGCTCTGCGCGAGGACGGCACGCTCGACGAGATCCAGCAGCGCTGGCTCTCCGACGTCGTGAGCGTCCCCGAGCTCTCCTGACCTCGCCGCCTCCGTCGTACCCCTCTCGTGGCCGCCACCTGGACGCCGAGCGAGCGTGAGCTCGAGCGCCGCCGACTGAGGCAGCGGCTGCGGCGTCGCGACCTCGTCGTCGCGACCACCGTCACGCTCGTCGTCTTCGTCGGCCTCGGTCTCGGCATCACGTCCACGCCGGGGTGGGACGCCGTGCAGGAGCTCTTCTTCAACGGCTTCCATGCCCGCGAGTCCTTCGACGCGGTGCTCGAGGGCTTCTGGGTCAACGTCAAGCTCTTCATGATCTGCGAGCCGGTGATCCTCGCGCTCGCTCTCGCCGTGGCCCTGGCCCGGCAGGCGCGCGCCGCCTGGCTGGTGCCGCTGCGGATCGTGGCCGTCCTCTACACCGATGTCTTCCGCGGCATCCCGACGATCCTGCTGGTCATCCTGCTCGCCTTCGGCATGCCGGCGCTGGGCCTGCAGGGGATCCCGATCAGCGCCACCTTCTGGGCCGGGGTGGCGCTGGTGCTGTCCTACGGCGCGTACGTCGCCGAGGTCTTCCGCTCCGGCATCGAGTCGATCCACCCCTCACAGCTCGCCAGTGCCGACGCTCTCGGGCTCAGTCGGGCCCAGGCGATGCGCCACGTCGTCGTACCCCAGGCCGTGCGGCGCGTCGTGCCCCCGCTGCTCAACGACTTCGTCTCGCTGCAGAAGGACACCGCCCTGGTCGCCTCGGCCGGCATCCTCGACGCCGTCTTCGCCGCCCGCAACTACGGCAACTTCAACTTCAACTACACCCCGCTGGTCGTCGTCGCGTGCTTCTTCGTCGTGATGACCGTGCCGCTGGCGCGCCTGACCGACTGGCTGCAGCGCCGCTACGTCGAGCGCGAGCGGGCGGGGGCGCGATGACCGGGCCGGTGCTCGAGGTCGACGCCGTGCGGAAGTCGTACGGCGAGCGGCTGGTGCTCGACGACGTGTCGCTGCGCGTCGACGAGGGCGACGTGATCTGCCTGATCGGCTCGTCGGGCTCCGGCAAGTCGACCCTGCTGCGCTGCCTCAACCTGCTCGAGCCGATCGACGACGGCGAGATCCGCTTCGAGGGCAGCGAGATCTCGGACCCGCGGGTCGACGCGCGCGCCGTCCGGTCGCGGATCGGCATGGTCTTCCAGGCCTACAACCTCTTCCCCCACCTGAGCGTGCTCGACAACTGCACCCTCGCGCCGCGCAAGGTCCACGGCCTCTCCCGGACGGCCGCCGAGGCCCGGGCCCGCGACCTGCTCGGCCAGTTCGGCCTCGGCGACCACGTCGACCAGCACCCCGACCGGCTCTCCGGCGGCCAGCAGCAGCGCGCGGCCCTGGTCCGCGCGCTGTGCACCGAGCCACGGCTGCTGCTGCTCGACGAGATCACCGCAGCCCTGGACCCCGAGCTCGTCGGCGACGTGCTCGACATCGTCCGCTCGCTGGCCGAGACCGGCACGACGATGGTGCTCGCGACGCACGAGATGTCCTTCGCCCGCGACGTCGCCACCCAGGTCTGCTTCCTGCACGAGGGCCGGATCCTCGAGCAGGGGCCGCCCGCCGAGATCTTCACCGACCCCCGCGAGGAGCGCACCCGCGCCTTCTTGCGCCGCGTGCTGCCGCCCGCCTGAGCGCCACCCCGTCGGTCCGCCCAGGGCGGCTGCCTCCCCGGCGGCGTTCCTGTGCCCTGCTCGCGGGCCGGGCCCCGCATGTAACGCGCTGTCCGTCGGTCTTCTGACCCGTTAGAACGGGTCAGAAGACCGACTAACAGCGCGTTACATGTGGTGGGCCCGCCACGCCGAGACACCCCCAACCGTGACAGTGGTTCTGTCATGATGCCGCCATGAGCATCGAGCTGGGGCAGGGCACGGGCCCGCTGAAGGGCGTCAAGGTCGTCGAGATCGCGGGCATCGGGCCGGGCCCGCATGCCTGCATGATCCTGGCCGACCTGGGCGCCGACGTGATCCGCGTGGAGCGGCCGGGGGGCCAGATGCTGGCTGGCGGCGCGACGATGCTGCTCAACCGCGGGCGCCCGAGCGTGGCGCTCAATCTCAAGGATCCGGCTGCGCGCGAGGTCGTGCTCGATCTGGTCCGCGACGCCGACGTGGTCATCGAGGGCATGCGACCCGGCGTCACCGAGCGCCTGGGGCTGGGCCCCGACGACTGCCTGGCCGTCAACCCGCGCATCGTCTACGGCCGGATGACCGGCTGGGGCCAGGACGGTCCGCTGGCCCAGGCCGCCGGCCACGACATGAACTACATCGCCATCACCGGCGCGCTCTTCGGCCTCGGGCAGGACAAGGACCGTCCGCACTTCCCGAGCAACCTGGTCGGCGACTTCGGCGGCGGCTCGACGTACCTGGTCATCGGCATCCTCGCGGCGCTCCTCGAGGCCAAGGTCTCGGGCCAGGGCCAGGTCATCGACGCGGCGATCGTCGACGGCACCGCCCACCTCAACGCGATGACCTCGGCCTTCCAGGCCAGCGGCGGCTATACGGAGGAGCGCGGCGCCAACCTGCTCGACGGCGGCGTGCCCTTCTACGACATCTATGCGACCTCCGACGCGA
Organism: Actinomycetota bacterium; assembly: GCA_009702305.1. Taxonomy (GTDB): domain Bacteria; phylum Actinomycetota; class Actinomycetes; order Propionibacteriales; family Nocardioidaceae; genus Nocardioides. The sequence goes on from WLIH01000097.1 coordinate 8,059, forward strand.
AGCACCTCTCG
>WLIH01000098.1 GCA_009702305.1 Actinomycetota bacterium
CGGCCGCCGAGAGCTCGTCCAGCTCGGCGACGGGCAGCACCCGCTCGGCGTCGCGGCGCGCCGCGCCGCTCGCGAACGACGCCGCCAGGCGCTCGGCGCTCGCCACGGCCTGGTCGGCGGTGAGCACCGGGACGACGGTCCGGGGCTCGTCGACGACGACGGCCATCAGACGCGCTCCAACTCCAGCGCCTCGAGCTCGCGCACGATCGGCAGCACCTCGCGGCCGAAGTACTCGACCTCCTCCTGGAAGTGCAGGAAGCCGAGCAGCATCAGGTCCGCGCCGACCGCCTTGTACTCGAGGATCCGTCGGGCGATCTGCTCGGGCGTGCCGACCAGACCGGTGCGGAAGCCGTCGTTGTACTGCACCAGGTCCTTGAACTCGGAGTCCTGCCACATGCCCTTCTTGTCGCCGGTCGACCGGCCCGCCTGGGTCACCGCGGAGCCGAAGCCCTCGACGGCCTCGACGTCGGCCTTCGCGATGATCTCGTCGAGCACGGCGTACGCCTCGGCGTCGGTGTCGCGGGCGACCATGAAGCCGTTGACGCCGAACTTCACGCTGCGACCGTGGACCGTCGCGACGTCCCTGACGTCCTGCACCTGCTCGGCGATGCCGTCGGGGGTGTTGCCGTTCATGAAGTACCAGTCGGCGACGCGACCGCCCATGCCGCGCGCATCCGTGGAGTTGCCACCCATGAAGATCTCCGGGTGGGCGCGCCCCTCGACCTCGACGGGCTTGGGCTTGAGGTCGAAGTCGTGCAGCCGGTAGAAGTCGCCGTTGAGCTCGGCGTGGTCGTTGGTCCAGATCTCGCGCAGGTAGCGGATGAACTCCTCGCTGCGGCGGTAGCGCTCGCCGTGCTCGAGCCACGGCTCGCCGAGCTTGGTGAACTCGTCCTTGAACCAGCCGCTCACGACGTTCACGCAGAAGCGGCCACCGGTGTACTGGTCCGAGCTGGCGACGAGCTTGGCGAGCACCCCGGGCTGCCACAGACCCGGGTGGACGGCCGCGATCACCTTGAGCCGCTGGGTCGCCAGCGCGATCGCCAGGCTGATCGACGTCGACTCGTGCTGGTAGGCCGCGCCGTAGCCCGCCATGTAGCGGACCTGGCTCAGGGCGTAGTCGAAGCCGTTGACCTCGGCGAGCTGGGCGAGCTTGACGTTGTACTCGAGGCTCCAGTCGGTGCGCTGCTCGATCTTGCTGACCACCAGGCCCCCGCTGACATTGGGGACCCAGTAGGCGAACTTCAGGGGCTCGCGGGGCTCGGGGCTGCTCATGGATCGGCTCCTTCGTGCTTCATGAGGTATGTCAATCAGATTGCTCTACTTAAATCCGAGATGCAAGGCGGGGCGCCTCATCACGCGCGCGTTTCCCTCGACGGGGTGATAGGCAGCACCTCTCACCCCGTCGAGACCGACCGGTCGGTCACCAGGTCTCGATACGGCGCTGGCGCGCCTACTCGACCAACGAAACTCGGCCCTCGTTGGTCGAGTGCCGCCGAGCGCCAGCGAGGCGGTGTATCGAGACCACGACGGTCGCGCGTCAGGAGACCCGGTCGCGACGGGTGGCCCCGATCGCCCAGGCGTATGGCGGCGGGGTGCCGTTGACCTCGTGCTCGCCGACGACGCGCGCCTTGAGGATGCGCGGGTTGTGCGACGACACCGTGCGGGCGTTGCGCCAGTGCCGGTCCAGCCCCCTGAGCCGCGACGTCGCCGAGGCGCCCAGGGTGTCGAAGAGGTCGCTGGTGGCCTGCAGGACCAACGACGTCACCACGACCTGCGCCTGCGAGGCCTCGATCTCGGCGGCCTCGTTGGCGCGCGCCACGGCGTCGCTGCCGGCCGTGGCCAGCTCCGCCACCCGCTCGATCGCCTGGGCGACCTGCAGGGTCGCCGACCGGGCGACGTACGCCGCTGACGAGATCTCCCCGATCCGCGACAGCACCTGGGGGTCGTCGCGCACCCGTGCGGCGTTGGCGTGGGAGTAGTTGCGCTCGCGCACCCGCACCGCCGCGACGACCTCGCGCAGGGCCGACTGCGCGATCCCGCTCAGCGTGGCCAGCAGGTTGAGCTGGTAGACGGCCGTCTGGTGCGGGAAGCGGTCCTCGAAGGCGAGCACGTGCTCGCTCGGGACGAGCACCCCCTCGAACGACGTCGTGCCGCTGCCGGTGCCGCGCTGACCGAAGCCGTCCCAGTCGTCGACGACGCTGACCCCGGCCGCCCGGGTGTCGACGATCGCGATGACGAAGTCGTCGACACCCTCCTCCGGGCGGTGGGGTCGCTCCAGGCGCGCGTAGACGTCTGCCCACTCGGCGAAGATCGAACCGGTCGTGTAGTACTTCGTGCCGTCGAGGCGGTAGCCCTGGTCGCCGGGCAGCGCGGTCAGGACGGTGCGCTGGCTGTCGATGGGCGTCGGCCCGACCTCCGACCAGGCGTTGCCCGCGATCTCGCCGGCCACGAAGCGCTCGAACCACACCCGCTGGTCGTGACCGCGCCGGTGGTGCCACAGGCGGTCCTCGGCGAGGGCGAAGTGGCCGCGGAAGGCCTGCGGGAGGTTGTTGTCCGCCGCCGCGAGCGCGATCCAGAGGTCGGCGAGCTCGGGCCAGGTCAGCCCGGCGCCGCCGTGCTCGACCGGCACGCGCAGGGCCCCGAAGCCCGCCCGCTTGAGCCAGTCGACCTGCTCGAAGGGCAGCTCGTGGTCGAGCTCGCGCTGCAGGGCGTCGGCTGCGATGGTGTCGAAGAGGGGCTGCCAGGTCTCCAGGTGCGTCATCTCGGCGCCCCTCACGTGTACCAGGTCGGCTCGGGCACCTCGCCGAGCAGCGCGTAGCGCCCGACTTCCGCCCGCTTGTGGGCGACCGGGTCGTGCAGGCTGTGCGTGCGGATGTTGCGCCAGAAGATGTCGAGGCCGACGTCGTTGGCCGTCGCCCGGGCGCCGGTCACCTCGAAGACCTTCGTGCCGATCTCGAGCCCGACGTCGATCGCGACCTGCTTGGCGGCGGCGATCACGACCGCCGCCTCACCACGCTCCTGCGCGGTGACGGTGTCGGCGTGCGCGTTGATCTGCTCGATCAGCCCGGCCGCCCGCTCGGCCAGCGCCTCGGCCGCCCAGAGGCGCGAGCGCAGGTCGCCGTACGTCTCGAGGACGTAGAACTCCTCGCTCCCGCGGGTCTTGAGGTCCGGCGTGTAGGGCCAGGCCCGAGTGCGGTCGCGGGTGTACGTCGCCGCGGTCGCGAGCGCGCCCTCGGCGATGCCGAGGTAGAGGTTGGCGAAGATCAGCTGGATGAGCGGCACGTTGAGGGTGTTGTAGACGCGCGGCTGGAACTCCTTGCCGACGTAGCCGGCCGCCGACTCCCACGGCACCCGCACACCGTCGATGACGACGCCACCGCTCTCGGTGAGGCGCTGGCCCAGCGAGTCCCAGTCGCCGAGGAACCTGATGGCGGGCTGGTCGGTGGGCACGATCGCGAAGACGTGCTTGTCGGTGCCCTCGATGACTCCCTCGAGCACGGTCACGTCGGAGACGCGACCTCCGGTCGAGAACGACTTCTGACCCCGGAAGACGAGCTCGTCGCCCTCGTCGGCGACCTGGAGGTCGGAGTCGCGCGGGTTGACCGCACCGCCGTAGAACCACCGCTGCTCGGTGGCCGCCTGCTCGACCGCGGCGATCTGGGCCGGCGTGCCGACCAGGCGCGCCGCCCAGGCCCACAGGTAGTGGTAGCCGAGCAGCTGGCCGATCGAGCCGTCGCCGGCCGACACCGCGCGGACCACCCGCAGCGCCGTCGTCCAGTCCTGGCCGCCGCCCCCGTGGCCGACGGGACCCAGGAGGGTGACCAGCCCCGAGGCCTTGAGCAGCTGCACCTCGGCGTACGGCGTGGCGTTGGCCCGGTCGCGCTGCACGGCGTCGACGGCGAGCTGGGTGGCGACACTGCGGGCTCGCTCGACCCAGGCCTCGGGGGTGCGGGGCGTGCTCTGCCAGCTGGCGGCGGTGGCGGGCGACGGGGTCGCCGGGTGGTCCTGGACGGTCATGAGGTGTCCGATCTGTGGGCGTGGTGGCTTTGTCTATCAAGTTAGTTGACTTAAGATCGTGGACAAGGACCTGGACGACAGGTTCTTCCGGCAGCGGTGACAGGCCAGGCCTGGTGCCACGCAGGATCCGCACCACTCCCGAGACAGGCACGCCGTTGCGCATCGAACAGCTCGAGTACATCGCCGCGGTCACCCAGCACGGCTCCCTGCGCCGCGCCAGCGACAAGCTCCACATCTCCCAGCCCGCGCTCAGCGAGGCGGTCAGCAAGCTCGAGCGGGAGCTGGGCGTCACCCTGCTCGACCGGCGGCGCTCGGGAGCCCGGATCAGCCGCCAGGGCCGCGACCTGCAGCAGCACATGGTGGAGGTGCTCGAGGCCGTGCACCGCCTGCGCACCGCCGCCGGCGACCAGAGCGCGACGACCCGCCTGATCCGGGTCGGGACGGTCAATGCCGCGACCTCGACGCTGCTGGTCCCGGCGGTCCGCGACTTCCAGGAGGCCCACGTCGGCACCACCGTCGAGGTCGTCACCGCCCAGCAGGCCGAGATCCAGCAGGGCCTCGTCGAGGGGTCGATGGACCTCGGCCTGGTCAACGAGCTGGCCGGCGACGACCCGCCGGTCGATCTGCTCGGCACCGACCTCCTGCACGGCCGACCGGTCGTCGTGCTGCCCGCCGGCCACCCCCTAACGGCGAAGGACGAGGTCACCATCGACGAGCTGCGGGCCGAGAAGTTCGTCGCGATGCGCGCCGGCTACCTGATGCACCGCTTCGCCCACCGGCTCTTCGGCAGCGACATGCCGGCCACCTGCCACAGCACCGACGGCGCCGAGATGGGCAAGGTCATGGTGGCCGAGGGCCTCGGCGTGACGGTGCTGCCCGACTACAGCGTCGTCGGCGACCCGATGGAGCGCGCCGGCCTGATCACCTGCCGTCCGATCGCCGGCGACCGGACCGTCGTGACGCTGGTGCTGCGCCACCGCCGCCTGGACCACGTGCCCTCGCAGGTGCGCGACCTGATGACCGGCCTCACCGCCCAGGCCGCTCGCCAACGGGAGGGCCTGACCGGAACCAGGTAGGGGCACCCGGCGTCAGAGCGGCCATGACCCCGACCCGTCGCACTCCGATGACCCGCCCCACCGTCGGGGCGCTGGCGGCCGGCGCCCTCGTGCTCGCCCTCGCCGCCTGCTCGGGGGGCATGAGCACCATGTCCGAGGACCAGGACACCACCGGTGCGAGCGCCCCGGAGGCCGCCGCCGGCGATCTCGCCGACGGCACGGCGTACTCCGCGGGCCTCGGCAGCACCGTCGCCGAGTCGCGCGAGAGCGGGCGGGCCGACCAGGGCGGCGGGGCGACCCTCGATCTGACGGGCGACCAGGAAGGGCTGGAGCCGGCCATCATCTCCGTCGGCACGGTCTCGCTGCGGGCCGACGACGTCGGCGATGCGCGCTTCGAGGTCCGCAAGATCACCGACCGGCTCGAGGGGCAGGTCACCGACGAGGAGACCAACACCGACGACGAGGGCACCATCAAGAACAGCCGCCTCGTGCTCCGCATCCCTGCCGACTCCTTCGACGAGGCCATGCAGCAGCTCTCCGAGGTCGCCGACTTCGAGGCGTCGAGCATCGGCGAGGACGACGTCACCACCCAGGTCGTCGACACCGAGGTCCGGATCCGGGTGCAGCGGGCCAGCATCCGTCGCATCGCGGTGCTGCTCGACCGGGCCCAGAGCATCCGCGACATCGTCAGCATCGAGGGCCAGCTGACGCGACGCCAGGCCACGCTGAACTCCCTGCTGCGCCGCCAGGCCTACCTGGCCGACCAGACGTCGCTCTCGACCATCACCGTGCACCTCGAGCGGCCCGCGGGCGAGCCCGAGAAGTTGGACGACGACACTCGCGACTCCGGCTTCCTGGCCGGTCTCGACGCCGGGTGGGACGGCCTGGTCTCCGTGACCGTCGGGCTCGCGACGGTCACCGGCGCGGTGCTCCCCTTCGGGGTCGTGCTGCTCGTCGTCGGCGTGCCCGCGCTGCTCGTCGTACGCCGTCGGCGTGGAGCGGCCGCCATCGCCGCGGCCGGGGCTCAGCCGAGCGCGTAGCCCTGCACGAACTCCGTCAGCCGCTTGAGCTGGTCGGGGTCGGTCGACGGGATCACGCCGTGGCCGAGGTTGAAGATGTGACCGCGCGCAGCCCGCCCGGCCTCGATCACCTCGGCGGCCCGAGCGGTCATGACCTCGGTCGGTGCGAAGACGAGCGTGGGGTCGAGGTTGCCCTGGACCGCCCGGTCGCCGACCATCGGGATCGCGCGCTCCAGCGGGGTCCGCCAGTCGACGCCGACCACGTCGGCACCCGCCTCGCCCATCAGGGAGAGCAGGTTGGTGGTGCCGACACCGAAGTGGATCCGTGGCACCCCGAGAGCGCCCGCACGCTCGAGCACGGCGGCGGAGTGCGGCATCACGTGCTGCTGGTAGTCGGTCGGCGTGAGCGCGCCGGCCCAGGAGTCGAAGAGCTGGACAGCGGAGGCGCCGGCCGCGACCTGCACCTCGAGGTAGGCCGCTGCGATGCCGGCGATCTTGCGCATCAGCGCATCCCAGACGTCGGGGGCGCCGAACATCATCGCCTTGGTCCGGGCGTGCTCCTTGGACGGGCCGCCCTCGACGAGGTAGGAGGCGACGGTGAAGGGCGCGCCGGCGAAGCCGATCAGCGGGGTGTTGCCGAGCTGGCCGACCAGGCCGCGCACCGCCTCGGTGATGAACGGCACGTGCTCGGGCGTCAGGTCGGGGATCGCCTCGACGTCGGCCAGGGTGCGCACCGGCTGCGCGACGACCGGGCCGATGCCGGGCTTGATGTCGAGGTCGACGCCGACGGCCTTGAGCGGCAGCACGATGTCGGAGAAGAAGATGGCCGCATCGACGCCGTAGCGGCGCACCGGCTGGAGGGTGATCTCGACCACGAGCTCGGGATCCATGCAGGACTCCAGCATGCCGACCCCCTCGCGCAGCGCGAGGTACTCCGGCAGCGAGCGACCCGCCTGGCGCATGAACCAGACAGGCGTGTGCGGCACCGGCTCACCCCGGGCGGCCTTGAGGAATGCGCTCTGCGACAGGTCGGCGGCGGTGCTCACGGGGACAAGGGTCGCACCCGCGTCGGCGTGTTCGCACATCGGTTCGCGGCGAGCCGACCTACTGTGAACTCATGGTCGTCCGCCAGGAGACGCACCCCACGGCGGGTGCTCCGACAACGCCCCCGGAGTTCCGGGAGGCGGTCGCGAGCATGCAGTCGGCCAAGCTGCGCCCCGAGATCTTCTGCGAGGAGATGCCGGCGCCCCAGCGGATCGCCCCCTTCTCCTTCGCCCTGTCCGCCGATGTCACCATCGACGACACCGACGTCGGGACCGGCCGGATCATCCTGCTGCACGACCCGGCCGGCAACGACGCCTGGGACGGCACCTTCCGCTGCGTGGCCTACGCGCGCGCCGAGATCGACCTCGACCTCGTGACCGACCCGATGCTGGCCGAGGTGGGCTGGTCCTGGCTCGCCGAGGCGCTCGACGCGCACGGAGCGGCGTACGCCTCGATGTCGGGCACGGTGACCCGGGTCGCGACGGAGAGCTTCGGCGGGATGTCCGACGAGGGCGGCACGGCTCAGCTCGAGCTGCGGGCGTCGTGGACCCCCTGCGCCGACGCCGACAGCGACGTGCCCGACATCGCGCCGCACGTGGAGGCCTGGGGCGAGCTGATGTGCACCGCCGCCGGGCTGCCGCCCGTCCCCGAGGGCGTCGCCGTGATGCCCAGCCGTCGCGGACAACGCGGCAACCGCTGATGCCCTCGCCTGACGACGACCAGCTGCTCCCCGACGCCACCCCGGTGGAGCCGATCGAGCCTGTCGAGCCTGTCGAGCCTGAGCCTCCCCTTGCTCCCCTGCTCGTGCTGGGCGACGGCCTGCCCGAGATCATCGACACCCGCCCGGGTCTCGAGGAGGCGTGCGCGGCCCTCGCCGCCGGCACCGGCCCTGTCGCCATCGACGCCGAGCGGGCCTCGGGCTACCGCTACTC
>WLIH01000099.1 GCA_009702305.1 Actinomycetota bacterium
CTCGGCGCCGCACTCGCCGTCTCCGGGGCCTGGTCGAACGGTCGGCGCGCGGCCACGGCCGTGGTCGGTGCCGTGGTGGGCGCGGCTGCCGTGCTCGTCGCCGTGCTCGCGGTGGCCCACGCCCGCGGCACGGACCTGGGCGAGCTGTGGGAGGCCGTCGTCGTCTTCCGCGGCGACGCCGCCCGCGTGATCGCGGAGTCGGCGACCGGCTCCACGACCGCTCGGCTGGCCGGTCTGCTGGGCGCGCTCGCCGCCAGCGGCGCGCCGCTGCTGGCCGTCGTGCTGCTCCGCTCCTGGCGTCGCCCTGCGGCGGGCGCGACCGATCTGCGGGTCGCGGCGCTCGCCGTCCTCGGCTGGGAGCTGGTCGTGGTGCTGCTCGGCGGCAGCTATTGGCTGCACTACCTCGTGGGTCTGGTGCCGGGGCTGGTCCTGGTGGCAGCGACAGCGACGGCGAGCGACCCGGGCTCGGCGACGCCGCGGTCCTGGCGCACGGCGTACGCCCTTGCCGCGGTGTCGTCGGTGGTCGCGGTCGGCTGGATCGGGCTGCGTCCGATCGAGCGCATCGAGGCGCCCGCGATCGCCTACCTCCAGCAGCACGTCGAGCCCGGTGACACCGGGCTGGTCGCCTTCGGGGCGGCCAACATCGTGCAGGCGGCGGGGCTCGAGAGTCCCTACCCCGACCTCTGGAGCCTGCCGGTGCGGGTCCGCGACCCCGACCTGCAGCGGCTCGCCCGGGTGCTCGCCGGCCCGGACCGGCCGACCTGGCTGGTGCTCACCGGCACCAGTCTCGGCACCTGGGGCATCGATCCCACGGCAGCCGAGCCCTATCTGGCCCGGCACTACACGTTGGTCGCCCGCACCGGCGACTTCACGATCTACCGCATTCTCTAGGATCCGCCCATGTCGCGACTCCCCGATGCCCCGACGTCGGGTGCGGCCGCGCTGGTGTCCCCGGTCCGGCCCGAGACCCGGCCCCGGGCACGCCTCGCGGCGATGGCGGCGTACGCCGTGCTCCTCGGCGCCTGGTCGTGGTGGGTCGGCATCCCCAACGACACGGTGGGTGTCGCGCTGTGGCTGTGGCTCGCGACCATCGCGTGGGACGTCGACGCGCCCCGTGAGCACCACCTGCTCTTCCTGCGGGACTGGTCCAAGCCGATCGGGCTGCTGATCGTCTACTGGCTGCTGCGCGGGCTGGCCGACGAGGTCGGTGTGCCGGTGCACGTGCGCGCGCCGATCCGCTTCGACGAGTGGTTGGCCGGACTCTTCGGCGGCACGGCCACGCCCACCGAGATCCTGCAGCGGTCCTGGTGCGGGGTCCCGTGCGGCTACGACGTGGCGCCGCGGTGGTACGACGTCGTCCTCACGACGACGTACGCCTCCCACTTCCTGGTCTCCCTCACCCTCGCCGCGGTGCTGTGGGTGCGCCACCGGCCGGAGTGGGTGCGCTGGATGCGGCGCTTCGTCGCGATCAACTTCGCCGGCCTGACCATCTACTGGATCTACCCGATGGCGCCGCCCTGGATGGCGTCGCGCGACGGCTACCTCGGCGCGGTCGTCCGGACCACCGGACGCGGTTGGTCGGAGATCGACCTGCACCGCCAGACGATGGTGCTGCACGGCATGGGCAACAAGGTCGCGGCGATGCCGTCGCTGCACGCCGGCATCGCCTTCCTGGTGGCCTTCTACCTGATCACCCGGCTGCGCAGCCCGGCCCGCTGGCTGCTGCTGGCCTATCCCGTGGTGATGTCGACCGCGCTGGTCTACTACGGCGAGCACTACGTCGTCGACGCCCTGGCCGGCGCCGTGGTCGCACTGCTGGTGATGCTCGGCTGCGGCGCCTGGGAGCGCCGCCACCCCGCCTCCGCGTAGCCCGCCGGTCGCGGCGTCGTTGAGCCGCCATGGTGAAGTCCGTCACACTGCGCGTCCTGGCACTGCTGCTTGCGCTCGCGCTCGCGGGGTGCGGCTCCCAGCTCGACCCGGACACGGTCGCCGGCACCACCCTCGCCGGGTCGGACGCCGTCGACCAGGGTGACGGCACCTTCGTCGACGGCACGGACGGCTCGGTCGACGGCGGCGCCGACGGGGCGGACGGGATCGACGACGGCTCCGCCGACGACCTCGGCGGCGACGACGGATCGGGTCCCTCGACCGGGGACACGGACACCGACGGGGACGGTGACACCGACTCGCCGCCGGCGGTGTCCGGGCCGAAGGCCTCGTGCGACGGCTTCAAGAACGGTCCCGGCATCACCGACACGACCATCACCGTCGGCAACTCCTCCGACATCTCGGGTCCGGTGCCCGGTCTCTTCGAGGCTGCCCAGGACGCCACCAAGGCCTTCGTCGCGTACTTCAACGCCACCGGCGACATCTGCGGACGCAAGCTCGTGCTCAAGACCTACGACAGTCGCACCGACGCAGGCGCCGACCAGCAGGCCTACGCCGCCGCCTGCGACGAGGTCTTCGCGATGATCGGCTCCAACTCCGCCTTCGACTCCGGCGGTGCCGCTGCTGCCGAGAGCTGCGGCCTGCCCGACGTGCGGGCAGCGACGCTGACCGCCGATCGCACCAACTGCAGCACCTGCTTCGGCGCCCAGTCGGTCAACAGCCACGAGGTCACCAACGCCGTGCCGGACTACGGGCTGGCGCACTTCAAGGACGCCTCGCAGCACGCGGCGTTCCTCTACCTCAACGCCGGTGCGTCCTCGGAGAACGCGCAGATCCAAGCCAAGGCCTACGAGATGCGCGGCATGCACTTCGACTACATCGCCGGCATCGACGTCGCGGAGTTCAACTACGCGCCGTTCGTCCAGCAGCTCAAGGACCGCGACATCAAGTGGGTCAGCTTCACCGGCTCCTACCAGGCCGACGTGCGGCTCCTGCAGGCCATGCAGCAGCAGGATTACCGACCGGACGTCTACATGACCGACCCCACCATCTACGTCTCGGACTTCGTCGAGTCGGGTGGCTCCGCGGCCGAGGGCGTCACCGTCTACACCAACTTCGTGCCGTTCGAGGAGGCCGCCAGCAGCAAGGAGATGAGCCTCTACCTCAGCTGGCTGCAGCAGGTGAAGCCGGGCGCCGAGCCGACCTTCTTCGGCACCTTCGCCTGGTCGGCGGCCCGTCTGTTCACCGAGCAGGCCTTCAAGCTGGGCGGCAAGCTCACCCGCGAGAGCCTGGTGGCCGCCCTGCGCGGCGTGGCGGACTGGACGGCCAACGGCCTGCACGCGCCGCAGCAGGTCGGGAGCAAGAGCACCGGCGACTGCTTCCGCTTCCTCACCCTCGAGGACGGCGACTGGAAGCCGTCGTTCGGCACGAAGTACTCCTGCCCCGGCATCACCAAGGCCTAGTGACGTCGCTGGTCGCGCCCCGGACGTCATACGCTGGGCACAGGGGGACGTCCCGCCCGTATGACGTCCCAGTGGGGGAGGCGCGATGAGCGGGCACACGGAGCGGCCCTACGGGTCGCTGCTGCTCGGGCCCCTGCACCAGTCGCCGCGCGCGCTGCGGATCCGGGTCCAGCTGCTGCTGACGGTCGTCCTGCTGACCACCCACGTGGTCGGCAGCGGCGTCGTGGTCGCGCTGACCGCCTGGGTCCTGCCGCAGCCGACGACCAGCCGGTCGATGGGCATCGCGCTGGCGATCTCGGTGCCGACCTACGTCCTGATGGCGCTGATCGTCGGTGCGGTCATCGGCACCAGCCTGACGATGCGCACGCTGCGCTGGTCGTTGCGCGGCGAGGAGCCCGACGCCCGTGACCGGCGCCGCGCCCTGGAGGTGCCGCTACGGCTGACGGTGATGCAGACGCTCCTGTGGGCGGGGGCGACCGTGCTCTTCGTGCTGCTGGCGGTGATCTTCCAACCCGACCGGGCGGTCGGCATCGGGCTGACCGTCGGTCTGGCCGGCGTCGTGGTGTGCGCGGTGGCCTACCTGCTCACGGAGTTCGTGCTCCGCCCGATCTCGGCCCAGGCGCTCAGCGACGACGTACGCCGGCACCCCCGCGGCCTCGGGGTCGGCGGCCGGATGGTGACCTTCTGGCTGCTCGGCACCGGCGCACCGGTGGTCGGGCTGGTGATCGCCGCGATCCTGGCGCTGACCGGCAGCGACACCTCCAAGACCCGGCTGGCCGTCGAGGTGGTGGTCCTGGGCTGCATCGTGCTCGTCTTCGGCCTGCTCGTCACGCTGCTCAACGCCCGCTCGGTGGTCGCCCCGGTCGAGTCCGTGCGCGGCGCCCTGCTGCGCGTCGAGCAGGGCGACCTCGACCAGCGAGTGAGCGTCTACGACGCCACCGAGCTGGGTCTGCTGCAGGCCGGCTTCAACCGGATGGCGGTCGGGCTCCAGGAGCGCGAGCACCTGCGCGACCTGTTCGGGCGCCATGTCGGGCAGGACGTCGCCCGCGCCGCCGCGACCGGTCACCTCGAGCTCGGCGGCGAGCTGCGGGTGGTGTCGGTGCTCTTCGTCGACGTCGTCGGCTCCACCACGATCGCCGCCGAGCGAGGGCCGACCGAGGTCGTCGACCTGCTCAACGACTTCTTCGGCGTCGTGGTGGCCGAGATCGAGCGCCACGGGGGGCTGGTCAACAAGTTCATGGGCGACGCGGTGCTCGCCATCTTCGGAGCGCCCGTCGACCTGCCCGACCACGCCGGCAAGGCACTCGCGGCGGCGCGCGCGATGGCTGCCCGCCTGGCCGCCGAGCACCCGCAGGTCCAGGCCGGCATCGGTGTCTTCACCGGGGAGACCGTGGCCGGCAACGTCGGCACCAGCAGTCGCCTCGAGTACACCGTCATCGGCGACGCGGTCAACGCCGCAGCGCGGCTCACCGAGCTGGCCAAGGACACGCCCGGCCGCATCCTGAGTGCGCGCGAGAGCCTCGACGCAGCCGGTCCCGGCGAGGCGCGTCACTGGCGCGAGGGCGACACGGTGACCCTGCGCGGTCGCACCGCCCCGACCGTGCTGGTCGTCACCGACCCGAGGCCGTAACCCGGTCGGCACCGCAATCGTTGCGGTCTCGGCGGTCATTTCGCCCCAACCTGCCGCGCAACGGCGCGCGGTAGCGGATGCTTTTGATCGCCGACGGTGCTCGACCGTCCCACCACCTTTTGCTGCCAGGAGCTTGCAGATGTCCCTCCGTGTCATGTCACGGGCCAAGGTCGCGGGAGTCAGCGTCGTCGCGCTGCTCGCCTCGGCCCTCGCCGCCACCGCGACCACCAGTGCGGCCGACGCCGCCGACAAGCCGACGGCCGGCGAGACCGTCGCCGCCTGGCTGCCGAGCTGGTTCTCGCCGCAGCAGGCCGGCGACCCGGCGCCGTTCGCCCAGGTGCTCCGCCAGCCCGGCGGCTACACCTTCCGTGCGGTGATGTCGGCCGCCGACCAGGGTGGGCTCTACGAGGCCGACGGCTACAGCGTCAGCCGCGACAAGGCGGGCGCCTGGCGCTACGTCGCCGGTCGCACCGCTTCCGGCGGCCTCGTGCTCTCGCGCAAGGTCAGCGCCGCGGGCGCTCCGGCCGGGGTCGAGAAGCGCGCCGGTCGCCAGGCGACCCAGGTCAGCGCCAAGGAGCAGGCGATCCGCGACAGCATCCAGCGTCAGCTGCAGATCGCGTCGCGCCAGGCCCAGCTGGCCGCCGCGAAGGCCGGTCAGCCCCGCGTCTTCCACGTGCCCGCGCTGATGCTGGCGACGTGGTACGACGAGGCGGCCGGCGAGACGATGCCGCAGTTCCACGACGGTCGCGACGCGGCGTACTTCAAGAAGATCCTCGACGGCTTCGGCGGCAACCCCAACGGCACCGTCACGCAGTTCTACTACGAGGCCTCGTTCGGTCAGTTCCTCGTGAAGATCGACGTCTTCGGCCCGTACACCTCCGCGCTCTCGATCGGCGACCCGTGCCACTACGGGTCGCCGGAGGAGGGTGACTTCAAGATCACCGACCCGGCCGGCTCCGTGCTCGGCGTCGGCGGCATCGGCGCTCTCGGCATGGCCGTCGAGGCCGTGCCGCAGACGTTCGCCGACCCCGGTATGGACTGGTCGGTCTACGACAACGACGGCGACGGCCAGGTCGACTTCACGATCATCATCCACTCGGGCTCCGACCACGCCTTCACCAGCAACCCGTGCGAGACCCACTCCCACGCCCTCCAGGCCACCCTCGGTCTGCCCGGCACCGTCGAGAGCACCCTCGGGCTGCCCTACGGCACGCTCAAGGTCGGCATCCCGACCAGCAGCCCGGGCGTCTTCGTGGACCGCGTCGTGACGATCCCCGAGCGTGGCTCGCTCAAGGACCCGCTCACGATCGGTGTCGCCGCCCACGAGATGGCGCACGCGCTCGGCGAGCCCGACTACTACGACACCGGCTACACCTCCTCGGGCACCGGCGACTTCGACATCATGTCGGGCGGCTCCTACCTCGGTGACCCGGCCGGCTCGAACCCGACGATGTTCAACCCCGCGACCCGGGTCTTCCAGGGCTGGGTGACCCCGAAGATCGTGCGCAGCGACCTCAAGGGTTACACGCTCAAGCCGCGCACCCAGCTGCCCAAGAAGGGCTACAAGGTCGGTCAGGTCGACCGCAACCTGCTGCTGGTGCCGACCTACGAGATGGCCGTCGGTGACACCGACAAGCTCGGCCACGTGTGGACCGAGGAGGACACCTACGGCCTGGCGCTCGACCCGAAGACGAAGAAGTACGTCGTCGAGGGCTTCTACGTCGAGAACGTCAGCCGCAACGCGGTGACCACCAAGCTCTCGCCGAAGAACCCGTCCGGCTCGATGTTCGACCACCGTCAGCACGGCTCGGGTCTCGTGGTCTGGCACTTCGACTACTGGCGCCAGTCCTCGACGTACTTCGGTCACGCCAACGACGCGCAGAGCGACCCCAACCGCTACCAGATGGACCTGCTGGAGTTCGACCAGAACGACAACACCCAGGAGCTCCAGCTCAACTACAGCCGCGGCAACCCGGCCGACTTCCTGATCGGTGCCGCCACCGGCATCACGTCGGGCACGCGTCAGTCGCCGCCCGGCGTCCCGGCGAAGTCCGGCAAGCCGCAGGACCCGATCGAGCTCTCCGGCACGGCCCTCCCGCTCGCGGGCGGCACGGTCGACTTCGAGGTCGAGAAGAACAAGAACACGCGTGGCATGTCGGTGACGGTGGGCAGCGACAACACGGGTGACTGCACCCTGTCGCTGACCGACCCGAGCGGCACGACGACCGAGGTCGCCGACGCCGGCAGCTTCGGCGACGCCGAGACGCTGACGGTCAAGTCGCCCAAGCCGGGCACGTGGACCGCCAACGTCGGAGACTTCGCCGCCTGCCTGCAGTTCAGCGGCCGGGTCGTCTTCTCCGGCGCCAGCGCCTACAACACCCAGGGTGCGGCCGACACGTGGTCGAACTGGTCCGAGAAGGCCACCGGCTGGGCGTTCACCAACGTCTCCGGCTACGGCAACGGCATCGACAACAGCGTCGAGTCCGGCGGCACCAACGCGATCACCCTCGACGTGCTGAACCTCAGCGCCGACAAGGACGTCTCGCCCGGCTTCGTGACCGGCAAGCTCAACAAGGACGGCGGCTCGACCGGCCTCAACGTGGGTCGCGCCAACGCCCTCGAGGTGCCGGTCTTCTCGAACGGCGGCAAGGCCACCGGCCCCGTCGACGTGGTCGTCCACGCCGGCTCGGTCACCGGTCCGATCGTCGCCCGCAAGACGGTCAAGCTGGGCGCCTTCGAGCGCACGGCCGTGGCCTTCACCTACACGCCGCGCGCCGAGGGCATCAACCGCCTCGTCACCGTCGTCGACCCGGCCAACCGGGTCAAGGAGGGCAGCGAGCGCAACCAGTCGCAGGTCACCACCCTGTGGGCCGGCCCGAAGGACCCGACCGTGCTCGTCGTCGACGACGACCAGACCCTGACCCACGAGCGCGCCATCGCCGGCGCCCTGGCGGCTCTCGGCGTGCCGTACTCCATCGCGTCGAACCACCCCACGGCGGCCGACCTGGCGAAGTACGACGCCGTGATCTGGCAGAACGGCACGGACCGCGGTCCGGGCATGCTCTCGACCGGTGACGTCGCCGCGC